>WRJH01000022.1 GCA_009782315.1 Alphaproteobacteria bacterium | reverse complement strand
AACAGACAATGACATCGACACATACACCGCGGATTTCAATCATCGTCCCGATTTACAATGCGGGCAAATATTTGCGCCCGGCGCTGGAATCGGTCCAGCACCAGACGTTCGACAATTGGGAATGCATCTGCGTCAACGACGGCAGCACGGACGATTCTTCGGCCGTGGTTTCCGAATTCGCAAAATCGGACAAGCGGTTTGTGCCCCTGAACCAGATAAACAGCGGCGTGTCCGCGGCGCGGAATGCGGGTCTTGACGCCGCGCGCGGCGAATTCATCGCCTTTCTGGACCAGGACGACATGCTGACCCCCGGCGCTTTGGAGCATTTTGTGGAAATGGCCGACAAATTCAACGCCGACCTGGTGCGCGTCCGCTGTACAAAAATTCCGGACAAATTCGATTTGGCCAGCGCCGGGAAATTCTTTTGCCCGAATCCCCGCGTGGAATTCTATCCGGAAAATCCGCACATCGCATTCATGCGAAACGACAGAAAGAAATTGAAATACAACACCTGGTGCTGGGTCTGGCTGTGCATGTTCCGCGCCAGCGCGATAAAGGGAATCCGGTTTCCCAAAGAACTGCGCAACGGCGGCGAAGACAACATATTTATGTTGGAGGCAATCGATAAAATCCGCAACATGGTGCAATCGGACGCGATAAAATATCTGCACCGGCGCAGCGCGATCAGCACCACTCTGAACAAAAAAGTGGTCAGCATATCGCTGATATACCGGTTTATTCACGGCATGCCGCTGCTTGCCGCCTTTGCGAAAGTCTGCCGCAACAACGATTGGTGCGAATATATTTACAAGAAAGAAACCGTGCGCATGTACAAGGTTCTGGTGCGCGACACCGTCCGCAAGAACCAGCATATACAGACCGCCCGCGAAGTATTGGGCGGAATCGTCGACACGCCGGTTTTCAAACCGGAATACCTGAACATCAAACACCGCGCGTATCTGTGGCTGTTTATGAAAGGGTATGTGCGTTTGCTGAAAGTTCTGACGCGGATATTTTAAGATATGAAGAAAATAGATTTGGTTTACCTGTGGGTGGACGGCGCCGACAGGAAATGGCGCGCGAAAAAAAATTCGGCTTTGCGGGCCGCAAAGCGCCCGGTAACCAAATTCGCCGCGTGCGACGCGCGGTGGGACGATAACGACGAATTGAAATATTCGCTGCGTTCGGCCGAAAAATTCGCCCCGTGGATTAACCGTATATATATAGTGACGGACGGCCAGCGGCCGAAATGGCTGGCCGATTCGCCGCGCGTGACGATTGTCGACCACCGCGACATTGTTCCGAAAAAATATCTGCCGACTTTCAATTCTTCGATGTTGGAATTGTTTTTGCAGAATATTCCGAATCTGTCGGAACATTTTCTTTTTTCAAACGACGATTTTTTCTTTGGCGCGACAGCAAAGCCAGACTTCTTTTTCGACAAAAAGGGAAACCCGATAGTTATCGCGAAACAAAGATATTGGAATCTGGACCGGCCGGAAGATTATACCGCGGCGCGCGGATTGTGGTTCCGGACTATACGAAATGCGGCGCGATTGGTGCGCGGCGCGTTCGGGCTGACGTATAATCTATCCATGAAGCACGCGGTTGAACCCATGCGGAAGTCGTATTTGGCGGACAATTTCGAACAATTTGAAAAAGAATTCTTGAAAACGACGGCGACGCCGTTCCGCGAAAACATCAATATCCAACGGATTGTCTTTCCAATGCTGGACAATGCAAAGGGGCGGAATACGATTGTATTGAACTGGCGCGACGGCGCGGCGCGCATCATATACGACGTGCGGCGCGATTCGCGCATGCGGCGCATATTGCGCGGCGCGCGTTGGACGTTTGCGACGATATTCGGATATATTCGTTACGATTCGTACGACAAGAATTTCTTTATAATAAAGTTTTTGAACGCATACCGGCCCCGTATATTCTGCATACACAATATTTCGAAAAGACGCCTGGGCGCCGTCACTGGCTTTCTGAAAGGCATGTTTCCGGAAAAATCGGCGTTCGAAAAATAATTAAATCGAAATTCCGTATTTCTTTTTGGATTTGATTTGCGCGATTTGCGCCCAAGGGTAATACTTTGCGCCGCGGAACAAATACCGGATGAATTTCAGCGCAAGCGTAATATAGGCAACCGCAATCGAATCATAATTGACATGCGCCATTGCCGCCCGCGATTCCGTCAAATCTATTATGTTTTTCGGAAACGGCCTGTCCGATTCTTTTAACTGCGCGGCCACCGCGTTCAGAAATTCCGCCGCATCCAGCGTTTCCATATCCCCCGGCGAATCGTGTTTGTTGTCGTTCAACAATCCGTGCGGTATGATATGAATCGCGCCCGCATTCTGCGTAATCTTGCCCATCCATCCGTCGCCGATTACACTGCGGGTTTGGGTTGCCGCGGCGACATGCATCAGCGTTCCTTCGGCGCCGACGAACAAAACCGATTTTCCAATCACCGCCGGAACGCCCCGCCCCAACGAAAGCCGCCCGCGCATGTCAATGACATCGGAAAGCAGCGGGTCTTCATACATTCCCACTTGGACGAAATTGTATTTGTTTTTATACTTGTCTACGACGGATTGCAATATGCGGTTCGGCACCGCTTTGCGCGCTTTGCCGCCCGCCATTATCGTGATGTACGGTTTGTCTGCCGGCACATCGAAATCACCGTCCGGAATCTGCATGTAAAGCGACAGGTCCGCGCGTCCCGAGAGTCCCATGGCCGCCGCGATTTCCGGCAGTATCGGCCCCGTATGAGTCTGCCGAAAATAATTGACGCGCATTCCCATTTGCGCCATGCGCCGCACATTTTTCGTATTGATAATCAGCGGATAATATCCGTCCAGAATATAAATCGGTGCCGAAAGGCCGTCGTCTATGCCGTTTAACAATTCGTAATTCACCGGCTTTACCCCGATTAAAACGGGCTTTCCCGTTTGCCGCACGACTTCGCGGCTGGCGGCGCCCAGCATAATCGCGTCGCCGAATCCCCCGTGCTTGAAAACATGCACGGTGTCCAGGCCCAGTTCCAAAGCGCGTTCCAAAGAGATTATTTGCATAATTATGTCCTTTTATTGTGGCCGGGTATTGATTGTCTATTATAATAGACAACATATAACTGGCTGTCTAATATATTAGACAATACCGGCACGAATCACCGGCACGAGCCACCAACCACCTAAATCGGCATTCCGTATTTCAATTTGTATTTCAATTGTTCGATTCTGTCATGCGGTATGCCGTGGCCGGGCACGCGCAAAAGCGCGAATATATGCCGCCACAACAAATCCAATAAATTGACGACCAAGGAATCGCGCCGCACGGGCGGCCGCACAACCGGAATGCCGGTCAAATCGACAATGGTGTCGGGAACGGGCGTGCCGGCCAACGCCAATTGCGTGTCAATCGCTTTGAAGATTTCCTTCATGTCGAAAGTTTCCGTATCGCCCATCGTGCGGCCGCGATATTTTTTCAAACCCTTTGGCGATATGTGTATATGGCCCGCGTCGCCCGAAAGTTTTCCCCGCCATGCGTCGCCGATTACCGCGCGCGTGCGCATCGCCGCCGCAATGTGCATCAGGCCGCCCTCTATTCCGATGAATAAATCGGATTCGCGCAGCACCGCCGGAACTTCGTCCGCAAACCGCAGTTTGCCGCGCATATCAATAACGCCATCCAGAATCGGGTCGTCGGGCAGCCCCAGCAGCACGAAATCGTATTTGTCTTTATACTTGTTGACGATTGCCTGGTAGACGTGCTGTGGAATATTTTTCTTTACATGCCCGCCGGTCATAATCGCAATCTGCGGGCGCTTTGTCAGTTTGCCGAACCCGTCCAGTTTTTTGTCGACATGCATATAGGGTGTCAAGTTTGCGCGGCCCGACAGCCCCAGACCGACGGCGATTTCCGCGACAATCCAATGCTTTTCGCTTTGCCCGAACAGGTTGACGGAAAGTCCCCGGCGCGCCATGCGGCGGACGTTTGTTTTGTTCACCACCTGGGCGTAATAGTTTTCCAAAATAAAAATTCCGGCGGGCAGCCCGTCGTCGATTCCGTTCATCATGTCGTAATTTTTCGGCTTTGTCGCAATCAGAATCGGCGCGCCGGTCCGGCGCACTTTTTCGCGGACGCCTGCGGCAAACATAAGCGCGTCGCCGAATCCCGCAAAGCGGAAAACATGAACCGTGTCGAACCCCAGTTCCAACGCCCGGTCCAAAGATATTATTTGCATGTGCGAATCCTTTTATTCAGAAAGGGATTATAACAAGATAAAATTCCGGGGGCAAATAATATTTGTCCCCGGATGGTTTCAATAAATTCCTATTAGGGAAAACCGTCATTGCGAGAAAGGATTAGCGTATGAGCGCGTAGGCGCGAAAAGCTAATCCTGACGCGGCAATCCAGTTAATAGTGTGCGCCGGCTATGCCGGCGCGACAATTTGACTGGATTGCTTCGGCAGAAAAACACGACTGTTGCCAGCCGTGATTTTTCTTTCTCGCAATGACGGGAGAGAAACTTGGGGCGTAAATATACGCCCCTACATTACTTCTTTTCTTCAAAGTCTGCGTCGGTTGTGCCGGGTTCGCTCTGCCCGCCTTCACTTTGTTCCTTTGCTTCTGCGCCGCCTTCGGCATCTTGTTTCGCTTTGTATACGATTTCGCCCAGTTTCATCGCCTTTTCGGAAAGCGCTTCGGTTTTCGATTTCAAAGATTCCGCCGTCGCGTCTTTGTTTTCCAATTCCATGGACAGTTCGTTACGCGCGTTGTCGATGTCGGTGCGCGCCGCGTCGTCAAGTTTGTCGCCATGCTCTTTCAGCGATTTGTCGATGGAATGAATCGCGCCCTCTGCCATGTTGCGGTTTTCGGCAAGTTCTTTTTTCGCTTTATCCGATTCCGCGTTCGCGGCCGCTTCGGCAACCATTTTCTTTATATCCTCTTCGGAAAGGCCGCCGTCGGATTTAATCGAAATCTGTTGCTCTTTGCCCGTTCCCTTGTCTTTGGCGGACACGTGCACGATGCCGTTGGCGTCGATATCGAACGATACTTCGATTTGCGGCATTCCGCGCGGCGCGGGCGCTATGCCTTCCAGATTGAATTGGCCCAGCAGTTTGTTGTCGGACGCCATGTCGCGTTCGCCCTGGTACACCTGGATGGTGACGGCCGTCTGGTTGTCTTCGTATGTCGAAAACACTTGGGATTTTTTCGTCGGAATCGTCGTGTTGCGGTCGATAAGGCGCGTGAATATATTGCCCGCAGTCGCAATGCCCAGTGACAGCGGCGTCACGTCCAACAGCAGGACGTCTTTCACGTCGCCCTTTAACACACCGCCTTGGATTGCCGCGCCTTGCGCGACGACTTCGTCCGGGTTCACGCCTTTGTGCGGTTCCTTGCCAAAGAATTCTTTGACGGCCTTTTGCACTTTCGGCATTCTTGTCTGGCCGCCGACCAAAATCACTTCGGAAATTTGTGATTTGTCCAGTCCCGCATCCAGCAAGGCTTTGCGGCACGGTTCGATGGATTTTTCAATCAAATCTTCGACCAGGGATTCCAGGCGCGCGCGCGACAGGGGAATGTTCAGATGTTTCGGGCCCGACGCGTCCGCCGTGATAAACGGCAGATTGATATCGCTGGACTCTTTCGACGACAGTTCTATTTTCGCTTTTTCGGCCGCCTCTTTCAAACGCTGCAACGCCAGCTTGTCGGACGACAAATCGATGCCGGATTGCTTTTTGAATTCGTCGACCAGGTATTGCAGAACGCGCGCGTCGAAATCCGCGCCGCCCAGGGTTGTGTCGCCGTTTGTCGCCTTTACTTCGAACACGCCGTCGATGATTTCCAAAATCGAAATGTCGAAAGTTCCGCCGCCCAGGTCGTATACCGCGACCGTGCCGTTTTTGTCTTTATCCAGACCGTACGCCAATGCCGCGGCCGTCGGTTCGTTGACGATGCGCAGAACGTTCAGGCCCGCGATGCGGCCGGCGTCTTTCGTCGCCTGTCGCTGGGAATCGTTGAAGTAAGCGGGAACGGTGATGACGGCGTCGGCGATTTTTTCGCCCAGATAGCTTTCGGCGTCTTTTTTCATTTTGCCCAATATAATCGCGGAAATCTGGGACGGAGCGTACTTTTTGCCGGATATTTCGACCCATGCGTCGCCGTTGTCGCCCGCGACGATTTTATACGGGACGTGTTTTTGGATTTCTTTGGCTTCCTTGCTGTCGAAACGAATTCCCATCAGGCGTTTGATTTCATACACGGTGTTTTCGGGGTTGGTGACCGCCTGGTTTTTTGCGGTGACGCCGACCAGCTGTTCGCCGCCGGCGGTGAACGCGACGACGGACGGGGTTGTCCGCTGGCCTTCGGCGTTTTCAATTATTTTCGGGTCCGCGCCATCCATGAACGACATCGCGCTGTTGGTGGTTCCAAGGTCTATTCCAAGTACTTTAGCCATTTTATACACTCCTTTTTATTTTTACAGGTTTTGCAATATATAATAATAAAAAACGCCCCGTCAAGGGCAATGGGATTTATTTCTTTCGCAATTTTCTGGAAACGCCGCGCCACCGGAAAAAGGCCGCGGTATCGTTGTAAAGATATACGAACATAGTCGCCAGCATAAGATACGAACCCGAAATCCAAAACAGAAAAAGCCCGGCGGCGTCGCCCGCCGCGAAAGACGCCCATGCGTCCGTTCTTTTGCGGACCAGCAGCGTCATGCCGATAATCCCCGTCGCCATCAGAAAATAGTCCAGCGCGCCGACCGCGCCGCGCGTAACCATGCCGAATACGGCCGCCGCCGCCGCAATCGTAATTATTCCAATCCGCGAATACGGGCCCAGAAAACCGGGCCGGACAAGTTTTTTTGTCTTGGCGTTCGGCAAAAGCCAGCTGTAAATCCCCGCAATGTTCAGCATTATGTAAAATATGGAAAGGACGACCTGGCCCGCCAGATTTATTTGCAAAAAATAAAATATAAATACGGTGTTCGCGACAAGTCCGAAAAACTGTCCGGAAACCCGTTCGCGCTTTAACAGCAACCTTGATATTATCACGCCCAAAACCGCCGTGAATTCCAGCGGGTTCAGCGGCGCGATATTTGTCGCGTAAAGCGCGCCGGCCAGCGCGACAACCCCGGCCGGAAACAAAATCAAATCGTAATTTTCGCGGATGAATTTCATTTCAATTCGCCGATGTACGCGCCGCGCGCGGCCGCCGCGAACAGCAATGGGTCGTCGTCGGACACGAATTCGTTCGAAACGAAAGTATCGGGAATATTCGGGTCCGGAGTGATTTCGCCGGATTTGAACATATCGGCAATCGAAACCGTGTCGACGACGCCATTGCGAAGCCGCGTCATGACGTACGTTTCCTTGTTTTCTATGGCGTCCAGCGCCGCGTCCGCAAACCGCGCCGCCAGGATGCGGTCGCGCGCGACCGTATCGCCCGCCCTTTGCGTATGTTCCGGGAACGCCGTTCTGTTCGGAATACCCGCCTTGTCCAGTTCGCGCGAAATCATATCCGCCGGGCGGCCCGAATGCCCGCGCAGCTTTATGCCTTCGGACACCATGATTATTCCGTAATCGCGCCCCTGGTCCTTTTGGATTTTTTGAATATGTTTCACCAGGTTTTCAGGTTTGAATTTTATTTCCGGAATCAATATGGCGTCGGCGGCAACCGCGACCCCGGCATGCAGCGCCAGCGCCCCGACGTCGCGGCCCATGCTTTGCACCGCGAACCATCTGTGATGGCTGCGCGCGGTCAGCAGCAGTTGGTCGCAGAACGCCGTCAATTGCTGTACCGCGGTTTCAAACCCGATTGTCCGGTCGGTCAGGGGAATGTCCGCGTCAATCGTTTTCGGAATTCCGATTACCTGGATATTTCCGTACAGCGCGTGGCTTTGCCCCACAATCGACAGCGTGCCGTTTCCGCCGACAATGACCAGCGCGTCCAGTTTCATTTCCGCCAAAGATTTTTTCAGCCGCGCATTGAACGTCTTTACGTCGCCCGCTTTTGCCGCAGTCTGGAAATTCATCGCGTGCGAATGCCCGTTTTGCAAGAACGACCCGGCCAGCCGCATATTTTCAACCGGCAGAGTGTTATAGTCGAATTTCGCGAAATGCGGCGCCCCCGGGCGCGTCAGCCCGTCCGTGCCGTCAAGTATTCCAAGCATTTCAAATCCGCGGCGCAAACCCATCACGACAAGGTTGCGTATACAAGAGTTAAGGCCGGAACAATCCCCGCCGGTGGTCATTATCGCGATTTTCATGTCGAATCCTTTTTTGGATTATAGCATAATTTTGTAATGGGCTGTAATCTGTTTTTACTCTTGACAAACAATTTGTTTTGGTGCTAAAATTCAATCGAATAAGCAGGGACAAATAGAGAGACATACAGGAACAAAAAGAAAGGTAGGCCCCTTATGTCTATGGACAAAAGATTCTCTAATATGGGCAAGGTCAAACGCACCACCGAAGAGATAGTGGAAGACGCAATAGTCAAACAGGACCGCATCGTCGCGATGTGGCACAAAAACAAACCCACGACCCCCGCGGTATCAAACCCCAAACAAACGGAAGATGAAATGAAAATCAACACCAAACAAAAACCGTTGCAAGCCGCAGCGCCCGTCGCCGCCGAAGGTAGCGCGCCCGAAACAAAAAAAGCCCCCGCCGAATCGAAAAAATCGCCGGTAATCGTGTTGGGCCGCGGTCGTGGCTTGAAAGAATACTGGTTCCCGATACTGTGCGCGGTGTGCGTAATCGCTTTGTTCGTATGGGCGCTGATACCGTCCGGCGGCAACGACAACAAAGTCGTGTCCGACGACCCGGCCCTGCCCGCCGAAACCATTGATTCCACGGATTCCGCCGAACCGACAATCCGTATCATAGACGAAGCTGTGTATCCGTCGTTCGACGTCGTGCGCATTGAAAAAGACGGCAATCTGATGCTTGCCGGCCGCTATCTGCCCGGAACGCCGGTATCCGTCGTCATGAACAAGAAAATCGTCGCGACTTCGACGACCGACAACAACGGCGAATTCGTGTACGCGCCGAAAAAGAAAATGGCCCCGGGCAACTATACCATACGCCTGTCCGCGGCGGATCGCGGCATATACAGCGAAAACAACGTGTTCGTGCATATTCCCTCTTCCAAAGACTATTCCCGCGCGCTGTCGCTGCTGATGACCAAGGACGGCAGCAAGGTCTTGCAGGCCCCGACATTGGCCGACGGCGACCTGGTCGTGTCTAAAATCGATTATCTGGAAAATGGACGCATAGTGGTCACGGGCAAATCCGTGCCGCGTCTGCGCGTGTCCTTGACGCTGAACGGCAAATATCTGGGATTCTCGCGCACGTCCGACCATCGCAATTTCATGCTGGGCGCGAATGTCGACAAACTGAACGCGGGCGAACAATATAAACTGGACATAAAGCTGCACGATACGTCCGGCACGGTCGTCGCGGCGGTCAGCCATAAATTCGAAATGCCAAAGATGACGGACGGCGACGAAACCTATTACACGGTCCGCCGCGGCGACGCATTGTGGATAATTTCGCGCAACTTTATCGGCCGCGGGTCCCTGTTCACGATTATTGTCGAAAGCAATAATATAAAGAACCCGGACTTGATTTATCCGCAGCAAAAGCTGAAAATCCCGGTAAAAAAATAAATCCAATCGCAAAATAAAAACCAAAAGGTGATGAAAATGGACGATGGCAATCGCGCATATGACGATTTTGTAATGTTTAACGACTGTTTGGACATGATTGATTTTCTGCGGGATGCGGCAAAGGAAAATGTCCGCAGCCCCGTTGTCAGACAGAAAATATTGAAAGACATAGGCAAACTGGTCAAAGAAATTGAATCCGGGCTGGCCTTGAAATCTGTGGAATCAAAGGCCCAAAAGATAATTGTGCGTATAGAGAAAGGAATGCAAAAATGAGCAACAAAAAGAAAATCGGCGGAAAACGCCTGGAAGTCCAGGATAAAAAATACGCCAACAAACGCTGGAACATAACGGAAAAGAAATCGCAGGACGCGCGTAGAATTTCCAAAAAGGTTATCGGCGAATCGCCGGCGGAAATCGCCGCGCGCAATAACAAAGCGGTTGTCGCCCAGGAAAGACGGATAAGAGCCGTCGCGGCCAAAATCGCCCAACAGGTCGAAACCGAAGAACCCAAGTCGGTTATAAACAAAAAATTCGAAAAGTATTTGGTGAAATTGGACGTAAAGTACAAGGATGTGGATGTCGCGCCATCGGAACCGGTAAAAACCGTCGTGCCGTACAAAATCAATTACGACAAAAGGCCGCCATACGTCATGCAGCGAAAAGTCCCGGGTGCGCGGGCTTTGGCCGAACAATGGTATAAAGACAACAATCCGGACAAAACCTTGCAGGGATTGGAATTGAAAATATCCAAAAACAGCGAGGCATGGCTGCCCATATGGAAGGTAAGATAGAAATGGTCGGAAAAAGGAAAGAGTCCCCCCACCTGTGCAACAAAAATCGGTACGGGGGCAGTAAATGGAAAGAATCTTGGGGGGCAAGGCACAGCATGATGGCAAAAGAACAAAAGCTGGGAAAAAAACAAAAGCGCAACACGAAAAGGCGCCTGAAAGAAACCGAATCCTGCGGGGAATGGATACTTTGCTCCAACTGTCCGGATTGCAACAGGGATTGCGGCGAATGCATGGGGTGTATCCAGAATTTCACGCAGATAGTCGTCGAATCGTACAGCATAAAGACCCCAGAGCTTGCGAAGATTACGCCCGCGGCCACGCTTCGTTTGGAATACAAGACGCTTTGCCTGGAATATAAAAAAACATGCGCCGGGTGCAAAAACTGCAAGTGCGGCAAATCCAGATGAAAGATAAAACGGCGTTTGTTTGCGCCGTTTTTTATTCCGGGGAGATAAAAATGAACGTAAAAAATCTAAGTATTTTATTCAAGCATCTGCTGGAATACCAGGAAAGCATAACGGTTTCGTACAGAATCGACGGAATCCTGTCCGCGCCGCAGGTCATCTGCAAAGACAATATAAAAATCGTAGACTGGCGGCAAATTTTGCGGAACCTGTCATGGGACGAATTCAAAAAGAATGTCTTGTTTCGTCTGATGGACCATCACGCGTATCCGATTTGCGGAATCTGCGGCGATATAATAGAAAGGAAAGACAAACTGACCGCGGACCACATGGTATGCAAGCGTCGGGGCGGTCCCGACGATTTGTACAATCTTCAGCCGGCGCATTTGCGGTGCAATACAAAACGCGGCGACAAGCCGCTGCGCGACACATCCCCGTATTGGCGCCATATCCGCAAAGGCGACATAATCCGTATTCAAAATCAAGATAAAAGATAGGTGGCCTGCCACCCAAAGCTGCGCAGCAGCGAAAGGTGGTGCGAGTGAAGGGAATCGGACCCTCGTCTCAAGCTTGGGAAGCTCGCATTCTGCCATTGAACCACACTCGCGCTTTCGTCATTCTAATTGTTTGAAAAACAAAATCAAGATTAATGTAGGGGCGCATATATGCGCCCTTTTATTGGGCGTATGCAATACGCCCCTACACTTATTTAGAATTCAAACCGAACATTCTTTTGATGATTTCCGTCGTGGAATATCCGTCGATGCGCGGCAGCGTCACGGCCTGGCCGCCGCGCGATTGGACAAACTGGCCTTCGGGCCATTTGCTTATTTCATAGCCCTCTTTCGCGATGACATCCGGCAGAATGATTTCAACCAACGGCAACGCCGTGTCGGTATCGAACACGACGACAAAATCCACGAATTCCATCGATGCAATCAGAACGCTGCGCGTGGTTTCGTCCTGTATCGGGCGGGCCGGTCCTTTCAACCGTTTCACGGACGCGTCCGAATTCATGCCGACGAACAGTTTGTCGCACAATTTTTTCGTGCCCATAAAAGATTGGATATGTCCGTAATGCAGACAGTCGAAAACGCCGTTCGTAAATCCGACGGTCTGTCCCGCATTGCGCAGGCGCGCGGATATTTCCGCGGCCTGGTTCAATGAAATTATCTTCTGGTACGGGCTGTTCATATTATTTCTGATTGCCGAAGAAATGATTTTCGATAATGCCGCAGATAATATGGCCG
>WRJH01000021.1 GCA_009782315.1 Alphaproteobacteria bacterium | reverse complement strand
CACACACATGTAAACCCGTTCGTGGTATTGTAGGGGCAAATATCATTTGCCCCAAACAAAAGGGCGTGCGCGGCACGCCCCTACAAAATTCGGAAATCCGTAGGGGCGCAATATCTTGCGCCCGACATAATGCGCGCCACCGGCGCGCATGGGGTCGAAGATATTCGACCCCTATCATCGTGTTGATATTTCTGGGGCAAATGATATTTGCCCCTGTATGGGTCCATGCCCAAACAAAAACTTTGCGATTCGGTAATCAATCCGTGACGTTGACGTCGGATAAAAAATCCACGCCGGCGCTGGTATTCCGTACGTCGGACAGTGTGCAATATTACGGATACCTGGTCGGTGGCGCCGGGCCGGGATTGAACTTTATGACATCCGGCGGCGAACGCTATCATCTGGCCGAAGCACCACCGTCCGTTGATATTTTCAGCGCAATTTTGGCAGATTATCCAGGGGTTTGGACTTGGGATTATGAATTCTGGAACATATATCCCAATTATAATAATTATGCGGTTACTTTTATCGCCGCATGGGACGGTCTGACCGGTGTCGGCATATGGCCGGATTATCATGTCCAGGCAATGTGCAGCAATACCGTGGGTGCATTTGCGAATAATGGGAATCCCGCACATGCCGGCAATGGAACAAATTGTTGGTGTCGCTTGAAACGACGCGCCGATGGTGCCAATGGAAACTGGGCTTTCCTTGCGACTTATTCGATGGACAGCGATTGTGCGGATAATTGTTCGCCCAATTGCGCCGCCAATACAGGGGGTGATGCGGTATTTCGTACCGCATTGCTTTCAGCATTCTGATTATTCCCCGAATTCCAATTCGCGCAGTTTTTCCGCGCGCGGGGTGATTTTATTAATCGACGTTTGCAGCGCCTCTAAATCTTCGTTCGTTTGCCGGAAATGCGTTCCCATTTTTGACGCCCGGTCGGAAAGCCGGGCAAGGTCGGTCAGCAACAATTCCAATTCTTTCTTTATCTGGCCCGCCACCCGTTTGATTTTTATGTCCGACAACACGCTGCGCACCGTGTTCAACGTCGCCCACAATGTCGCGGGCGATACGATAAAAACCTTTTTCCGCGCGGCGTAATCTATCAAATCCCCGAATTCGCGGTGCAGAGTTTGGAATATCGATTCGGCGTATATGAACATCATCGCGCTTTCCGCCGTTTTTCCCGGTATTATATATTTGCCGGCGATTGCGTCTATGTGAGTGCGTACGGCCATTATAAATTGTTTCCGCGCCATTTCGCGGTCGGTTTCCGTTGTGGCGTCCATCATCTTTACGAAATCTTCCAATGGAAATTTGGAATCTATCACCATGTCGCCCGGCGGATAGGGCAGACGAACGACGCAATCCGGACGTACTCCGTTTTCAAAAGTGCATTGAAACGCATACGATTCCGGCGGCATTATGTCGGCGACCAAGTCTTCCAGATTACGTTCGCCGAATTGGCCCCTTGCCTGCTTGCTGCCCATCAATATATTCTTGAAATTCGCAATGTCGCCCGATATGGCGCGCAAATCGTTCGCGTTTTGGGACAATGCGCCGATGCGTTCGCTTATAGTATCGCGCAGCCGCCCAATCTGCGGCGACAGGTCGACCGCGGTGGGCGCCCGGCGGAACAGCAAAACAAGCAGCAGGACAATAATTATTGCAAGCGCGATTAAAATATAGGTTGTCATTCGAATTTCCTTTGGTAGTATTATAAAGAAATAAATCACAAAATCAACATGCGAACACGAACCACGAACACGAGTCACGATATGCTTGAAATGAAACTTTGCGGCGACCCGATATTGCGCGATGTCGCCGCGCCTGTTTTGGAAATAACGGACGAAATTCGCGCCGCTTTGCGCCAGATGGGCGACATGATGGACGCGCAGAACGGCGTCGGCCTGGCTGCGCCCCAGGTCGGGATATCGTCGCGCTTTCTGGTTATGAGAAAACCAGGTAGCCTGATTTGCATGATAAATCCAAAAATTACGGAAAAATCCAAAGACACGATTGTGTTGGAAGAGGGTTGTCTTTCCGTACTTGGCCCGGATGGAATTCCGATTTTCGTGGATGTCGCGCGGCCGGAATCCATCGTCGTCGAATGGACGGACGAATTTGGAGATAAGCATAGTCAGAAAATTTCCGGCATAGTCGCGCGAGTGGTCCAACATGAAATAGACCATCTGGACGGCATATTATTCATAGACTATCTGTCGTCCGCAAAACGCGAAATGGTGATGAACAAAGTTAAAAAGAGAAAGATATGAAGCTGGTATTAATGGGTACGTCCGCATGGGTGATTCCGATATTCGAATGCGCTTTGACAGAACACGAAATCGTCGCCGTATTCACGCGCGGGCCAAAACCCGTCGGACGGAAAAAAATAATAACGCAATCGCCCGTGCACGAATGGGCGGCCGCGCGCGGAATCCCGGTGCATAATAAAATTTCTGATTTCAAATTTCTGATTTCGGATTTACCAGAGCGAAATCATAAACCAGAAATCACAAATCAGAAATATATAGATTGTATAGTTGTCGCAAGTTATGGCGTAATCTTGAAGGACTATGTGTTGGATTTTGCGCCGTGCATAAATATTCATCCCAGTGATTTACCCAAATATCGCGGGCCGGCGCCTATGTCCACAGCCATTTATAATGGCGATGCGGAATCGGCGATTTGTCTGATGCAGGTTGCGGCGGAAGTCGACGCGGGCGAAGTATATATGCGGAAAAAATTCGAAATAGGCGAAAATGAAACGACGGGCGATGTGGAAACACGCGTCGGCGAAATGGCCCGGGATATGTTAAGCGAATTTTTGGCAGCGCCCGAAAAGTTTCCAGGAGTATCGCAGGTCGGCGAACCAACGTTCACGCGCAAATGGAATTCTGCCGATGAAATCATCGACTGGTCCATTGGCGCGGCCGCGATTCACAACCAGGTGCGCAGCATTGGGGGACGGACCAGAATCAACGGGTTGGATGTGAAGATTTTGGAAACGAGAATTTGTCCCCCCACCGACACGCTTTGCGCGTCGACTCCCCCCAGGGGGGGAGTGGTTATCCCAGGGTTGGAAATCTTGCGCGTGCAGCCGGCCGGAAAAAATCCGATGGATTGGAAATCATTCGTAAACGGTCAGCGCGGTAAACCGATTTCTTTGGGCGATTGATTTGCGTTTGCTTGTTTTTGGCTCGGTCATGTACCATATGTACACTCCGTCGCCAAAAACTTCGCAATACGCATCACTCGCCTCAAACAAATCAATTTACAAAAAATGGAAATAATTAATGACGCGGTATAAATTAATTCTTGAATACGACGGGACCGATTTAATCGGGTGGCAGGCGAATGCCCAGGGCCCCAGCGTGCAGTCGCTGCTTTCGGACGCCATATTTCAATTCTGCGGAGAGCGGGCCGATATTGTCGCCGCCGGCCGCACCGACGCCGGTGTGCATGCGCTTGCCATGGCCCTGCATTTCGATTTGGAAAAGGATGTGGAACCGGATACCGTAATGGCCGCTTTGAATTTTTATCTGAACGGCGGGCCCGTTTCGGTGTTGTTCGCGGAACGGGCCGACGAGAATTTTCATGCGCGGTTCGATTGCAAAAAGCGCCGCTATAAATACATTATATTAAACCGGCGGGCGCCGGCGGTTCTGGATAAAAATCGTGTTTGGTGGGTGCCGCGGCTGCTGGACGCGGATGCCATGCGCACGGCGGCGACAAAACTGGTCGGCAATCATGACTTTACATCTTTTCGCGCGGCGGAATGCCAATCAAAATCGCCGGTCAAGACTTTGGACGACGTCCAAATAAAAACAGCCGGCGATGAAATTATTTTGGAATTTTCCGCGAAATCATTCCTGCACCACCAGGTTCGGAACATGGTTGGAACCCTGGTCGAAATAGGCCTCAGAAAACCGTACGACATAGATGAAATTTTTGCAAAGAAAAATCGCGCCGCCGCCGGACCCACCGCGCCGCCGTCGGGGCTTTATTTTGTTAGCGCGGAATATTGATTATCTATGCCAGATTCTGTTGGTGGAAATGCGTTTGACCGTTCCATCCCGATAAATCACCAGTCCGCCCGACAATATCTGTTCGTCGCAATTCGGCGCCGATATCCGCCAGGGCGTGACTATGAAATCAACCGGACTGTTGCAAATTTCCCCGATATGCGTCGCCAGCGGGACGAATTGCTGGATATACGCCAGTTTCCATTTCGGCGTATCGTAAATGCAGACTTTGCCCTGACAGGAAACGCTGTATTTTTGTCCGGTGAATCCTTTGCCAATCGGCCGGCGTTTTTCGGGCGCCGATGTGAAATTGGATTTTTCCCAAGAATCGAATGTCATTCTGTGGCCGCTGGACCTGCCTTTATTAAACTGCAATTTTCCGTCGTCCGTCATAAATGCGACCAATCTGTTGTCGGCGGACGCATAGAATATTGGTGTTGGTCGCAGCACGGTAATCAAGGCGGCAAGGGTCGCGAAAAATGCGGCGGCATAACGGCTGAATTTTATCTTGTCATCAATAATAAATATCCAGCACATCAAAGAAAGAGTGAAAAGCCCCAGCGCGGGTCCCGGTATTGTGGGCGTCTGGGTCATGGCAAAGGGCAGGTCCCGAATCCAGTCGGTAATGGCCAGTGACACCCCGTAAGCATGACCCGCCAATTCCAGGGGAAAGAATACGCCGAATCCGGCAGTGATGGTACCAATCAAAACAAGCGGCATAATCGCGAACGAAAATATAGGCAGGCAAAGCAGATTGCCGACAAGCGTGTACACCGGCACGTTATAAAAATGATACGCAATATACGGCGTGGTAAAAATTGTCGCGACGACGGATGTCATGAACAGCACTTTCAATCCGTCATAGAATTTCTGCGCGCGCGTTTTATGTTCGTATTTGCGCGCCTGGAAATACCAGATTATTCCGAACACCGCGCTGAACGATAATTGAAATCCAACCTGGGTTACGTAATGCGGATTCGACAACAGCAATGCGCCGAACACAATCGCGGCGCCGCGAAGCGAAAATACATTCCGCGCGAATATCAGCGCAAGAAAACCTATGCCTGCCATCATCAATGCCCTTTGCGTCGCAACCGCCCCGCCCGAAAGAACAAGATAGAATGTCAACAGAATCACGGTCGGGACAATCGCCATATTGCGAACCGGAAACCGGCGCGACAACGGTGCAACAGACCGGAAAAGAAAATAAAAGAACGCAAATATCCATCCGCCGATTAATGTCAGATGAAATCCCGAAATCGAAAACACGTGCGCTATGCCAGAAGCCTTTGCCGAATCGGATTCATTGTCCGGCAGCACGCGCCTGTACCCCAGAATTAATGCGTCGGAAAGCATCGCCCCTCGCGGACTGGCATTCGCCGAAATGTACGAATGAATTCTGTCGCGCAGATGTGAAATTGTATTCGTGTTTTGGGCATGTCCGATGATTTCTATTTTATCGGCGAAACCGGCCCCGGACAGACCGTTATGATAAGCCCATTCGGTAAAATCAAATCCGCCTGGCCCCGCCGCCGGGCCCGGCCGGAATACTCCGCCATTTGCCACAATCGTGTCGCCGATATTCGGAATGATTGTTTTTTCAGGATTGGCGGAAAGACGGACTTTATACACCGGCTGTTCGGATTCCGCGTTGGAATAATAGACAGAGGTCACATTCGTCGTATCCATAAATATACGAACGCGCGCCGGCGTATAATCCAGACCGGTTACCGTTCCGGATACTATCGCGCCATGAACATCGCGCGGAATGATTTTTGTATTCACGGTGCGGGCGTATCCGGCGGAATAGAAAAATCCGAAAATAAATAAAAGTATCAGCGATAGTACAAGCGTAAGCGTAAGCGGTGCGTCCGCGCGCCGACGATAGACCGCGAACAAACACAATGCGGCAAGCCCGGCGATTAAAAACGGCGCGTATATGTTTGGTTCGAACGGCAACGAAAAATAAACCGCCATGCCGGCGGCCGCCGCGAACGGCGCCCATAAAATTAAATTCGGATACTGGCGGGATAAAAACTCTTTCATATGGCCATCTATTAAAAGATGGCTGGACGTAAACAACCACTCAACTAAGCAAGATGGCACAGCATATTGGATATTTTGCTGTCGTCCAGCCCATTTAAGGGCGCTTAGTTGAGATAAGATAGGTTGTTTAGCCTATGTGCCAGAATATCTGGCAGTGATGGGATTTTATAACACCGGTGGCATAAAAGCAAGAATTATATGGTCGTCTTTATAAACGCCATGAACAGCGGGTGTCCATAAAATCAAATTGAGATATTGTCGGTGCAATGGTTTTCTTTGTGTCGCCGGGCGATTTCCTTTTGCCCCGCCGCCCTGATGGCCGCGTCATCGATAATGCCGTCGGCAATGCAATTAACGCCCATCGACGTCGCCGATTCATATTCCGATAAAAGCACCCCGTTATCAAACATTGAAGAAACGTATTTCAACAGTTTGAAATTTTCTAAATCCCGGTTGTATGATATGGCGTCGCCATCTTTGAAACCTGAGTCTATTTCGATATGGTCCCCGATATTGATTTCACCATTGTCGCGCGTGATGCCGATAACGTCAAGCGTCGCCGCTTCGTAAGCTTTGTTTACCGGATGGTCGATTGGAAGATTCCAAACAGGGAAAGTTTCCATTTTCATATAAAAGGGGACAAGCCCGGATTTCAACGCCAGATATATGGACGCCAAACATACGCCGAACTTTCCGGAACCCGCGCCCGGCGCAAAAACAATGGTTGTATTGTCTTCTTTTCCGCCCGATAGCGGCAGGTTGCCGTCCAAATGTTCGATTAATCCCACACCAGGCGAATAGTTTTCGCATTCGGGAATCATGTGATACGAAATATGTGACGAATCCAGCCGGCTGCAAAAGTCATCCAGCAACGGCCGCTGTGTTTCCCGAACGCGCATGATTATGACATCGCCGATGTTTTTGCCGCATTGCTTCAGCCCGTCCACCAGCCGAAATACCTCTGCCGCATAGTCTATATGCATGTCTTTCCGCACCGTCTTGTTGATAATATCGTTGGCGGAAACGGCGCATACGTACCGGGCGTCCGGGAATAACGAATTCAAAATTTCAAATTTCAAATCTTTCTTGTATCCGGGCAGACAACGGACGGCATGATTGTCGTCGATCAGCTTGCCGCCGACTTCGATGACAAGCCTGTCGAACGATTTGTCGGCCAGCCGGCCCTTGATAGCCGAAATTTGTTTTTCAAGATATAAATCGATATTAAACGCAGGATGATTTGTTTCCATAAGAATGACTCCTTACGGAGTCATATCATAGGATAACTGGACGCCCGGTGTAAAGGGAAATTTTACAGCCCCAGCGCCTTGCGGTACATTTTGGTCAGTTCGTCGACTTCGTCCAGTTCGTCCGCGTCCATCCGGCGCAGCCGTATCATCTGGCGTATGTATTTCGGGTCGTAGCCGGCGCTTTTCGCCTCGGTAAATATTTCTTTGACGTCGGCGGCCAGGGCGGCGGTTTCTTCGTGCAGTTTTTCAATCCGTTCGATAATGGCGATCAGCTGTTGGTTGTCTATGGCGCCGTGATTTTCTTGCTTCATAGGTTCTTTCCCCTTTTATTTGTTTTCAAGATGTGGTATGTTATCACCCAAATCGAATAAATCAAGGAAAAGAAATATATGCAAAAGTTAACCAAAATCACCGCGTCAATCGGCCCGCAATCGTCGGATTATGAAATATTAAAGGAAATGATTGTGCGCGGCGCAAACGTATGCCGATTGAACTTTACACACGACGTCGGCGATGTCCAGGGCAAGAAATTCGACGATATTCGTAAAATATCGCGGGAACTGGGACGGCCCGTCGCAATCATCGCGGACATGTCAGGACCCAAACACCGCATCGGCGATTTCAAAACCGAAGACAAATATCCGTTGAAACCCGGCCAGGAATTCATACTGGACAACGACCCGGCGCCCGGCGATACAACCCGCGTTCAACTGCCCGATGTCGACGTTCTGAATTCTTTGGCTGTCGGTGACCGCGTTCTTTTGAACGACGGCAAAATAGAACTGGAAGTGACGGCCAGCGCCGCATGCGAAATGGGCAGCGGAAACAAGCAATGCCGCATTACCACCCGCGTCGTGCGCGGAAACGAAATCTGGTCGCGCCGCGGATTCAATATTCCGGACACTGTTTTGAACGCAAGCGTCATTACCGAAAAAGACCGCGCCGACCTGGAATACATATTGCCGCGTAATCCCGACTATGTCGCCATATCGTTCGTTCAAGGACCCCGGGATATAATCGAAGCCCGCGAATTTATCAAAGCGCGCACAAAACACCCGGTCAAAATAATCGCAAAAATAGAAAGACCCCAGGCAGTCGCCGTATTCGAAGAAATCGCCGAAGTCGTCGACGCCATCATGATTGCGCGCGGCGATTTGGCCGTCGAAATGCCGTTCTGGGAAGTGCCAGCCGCATCCAGAATGATGATTCGCGTGTGCCGCAAGAAAAACAAGCCCGTCATAATGGCGACGCAAATGCTGGCCAGCATGATGAATTCCGAATTCCCCACGCGCGCCGAAGTGTCCGACGTCGCCACCGCCGCATACCTGCGCGTGGATTCGACCATGACGTCCGAAGAGACGACCATCGGCGACCATCCCGTCAAAGTCATCGATACCATGGCAAAGATACTGTCCGCCGCGGACAAGGACGCCGCGGAAAACAATCCCGATTGGGTCAAACACGAAAATCTGCCGGAAAACGACTGGTCGCGCAGCGTGGCGTCCATCGCGTATCTGAACAAGGCCAAAGCAATCGTCGTATTCGGCGAAAACGACGAACACGCGCGCCAGATTTCTTGCCGGCGGCCGGATATCCCCATTGTCGCGGTATGCGACAACGCCGTCGCCGCAAACCAGCTGGCCATGATGCGCGGCGTATTCCCCATATTCGACAAGAAAATGTTTGATGCCCGCGATACCTCTGCCGCGTTGAAATACGTCGGCGTTGGGCCCGGAAAAACCGTCGTTGTCGACGGGGACAGCATTGTTATGGGATAGATTTTTAGGTAGCAGGTAATAGGTATTAGGTAATAGGTAGTCCGAGTTAATAGACAACCTGATACTTGTTACCTGCTAACTGCTATCTTTTTCCCTTGCTTGTTCAGGAATATATTCTACAATCCCGGCCATGAAACCAAAAGGAAACAATATGAAAAAACTGTTCGCGCTGGCGTTGGTGCCGGCGCTGTCCGCGTGCATGTACGGCAATCCGCCCAATTACGAAAGGTATTTCGGCAACGCCGACATATCAAAGGTCGATTGGACCAAAGTCGACGCCGAAGCGTCCGCTTGCCAGTATAACTGGCTGGGCTTTATTCCGACCGGAAACCAATCCGTCGCGCGCGCCGTCGAATACGGCGACATCGCGAAAATCGCATACGTGGATACAGACACTGTCGCGATATTCCCGCTGTTCGTCGCGGAATGCACAAACGTATACGGTGAAAAATCGGTCGAGGCTAAAGAACGCGACACCCGTATTGCAGAGGAACGCGCGGAACGCCGCGCCCGCCGCAATGCGCCCGCCGAAACGGACGCCGCATCCGAATACGGAATACCAAAGTCGGAATAGGGCATAAGGCATAAGGCATAAGGCATAAGGCATAAGGCATAAGGCATATAAATTATTATGTGCTATGATGATAGGTTAGACAGAATAATATGAGATTGAAGAACAAGTTTTTAACAATCGCTAGACGCATATATGCCTTATGCCTTATGCCTTATGCCTTGCTTGCGGCTGTGCCGCAAGCGGCGTACGCGCAAACGGGCGCGGACGCCGATATTGCGGCCGAGGCGCACAGCCTGAACCTGCGCGACAACAGATATAATCCGGACGCGCCGTGGTATCACGGCTGGCAAATCGGATTGGGCGCGCCAATCGCGTCGCCTTTGCCGTTTGCATCCATCAACGGGTTTGTCGGATACGTCAACAAAGACCACAGAAGCTTTTGGAAAAAACGCATAGGATACAGGGCAGATTTCGCATTCGCGTCGCCATTTGAATTAAGCGGCGCCGCCAGCGGCGCCGATTTGATTCTGACCGGCCGGGTGTTCGGATTCAAAAAGACCCAGACAATCGGCGATTTGATGGATTTCGATGATTTCGAAGACGACAACGGTGATCCGGTCGATATCAATACCGACGGGATTAACGGAATTTTCGCAATGAAAAACCAATATCTGGGCGGACTTGTCGATTTTTATCCGTTCGGGAATGCTTGGTTTGCCGGCGGATTGCGGCTTTCCGGCGGATATTATTTCGGCAGCGCCGACATCAAGCTGCACGCGACGGTGCCGAACTATTTCCCGAACGACGACGGGTACGCGTATCTGGCGATGGAGGCAAACGGCGGCCAGGATGTTTTCGTGCGCGCGCGAATGACGGAAAATACGCGCGTGGGCGGATCTCTGCGCTGGAATTATCGCGGGCCGTATGCCGGAATCGGTTGGGACATCGGAATCTGGCGCGGATTCAAATTCTATACCGATATGGGCGTCGTGTTCGCAAACGCGCCGAAATTGAAAAACAGCGATATAGTCATTCCGGAAAATAATTTCCAAATCTGCCTGGTCGACCCTAACAATATGACCACCAAATGCGAAGACAACGAATGGGTCGGCATAAACATAACAAACCCGAACGCTTCATTGAACGGTATGATTGTATCGACCCTTTTGAACCTGGACTCTTTTAACGGTATTCCGATAACCATACCGCCGGAGTATGCAAACCAGGAGGCTATGTCTGCCGCCGTCGCGTGTTTCATGAATCCGGCGTGCGCCGATAATATTACATGGCTTACTACCATTGTTTCCGGAAATCCGCAGCTTTCCGATATTATGGATGAAATCAGAGAAGCGTTGAACGACGCCGATTCCGAATTCAATCTGCAAGGATTGGCGGACGATTATAAACAGGCAAGAGAGGACGCCGTCGACGACGCGAATGATTTTCTGAAAGACCTGAAATTCGTGCCGATGATACGGTTGGGCTTTATGTACAGGTTTTAAGGTGGCAAAATGAAAAATTCAGAAAAACCCGGCATTGGAAAGATTGTAAGCGAACTGCGGCACAATCACACTAATTACAACATGCTTGCAACATTTTATGAGTGCCAGCCCAGATATAGGCGCCAGCTGGACGGCGTATGCGAAAGGCTGGTCGGCGGCGTTTTTACCAAAGAACAATTTTCCGCCGAAGTATGCCGGATAGAGGCGGAAGTCGATCTGACCAACAAAAAGAATCAAAAAAGATTTATCAAAGAATGGACAGAAAACGCCATGGAATCCGGTGAAATTAATAAAAAGCGGGCCAAATCCCGGGCCCAGGCGTCATTGACCAAAGCATTGCAGTTCAGCGCTTATGTTAATAAAAAAAGAAAAGACGAAAAGAGATGATGCAATAACGCATTCTGCATAAAGTTTTATGCAAAGCGGAATTGTATATACAAAAATCGGCGCAAGTTGGCGGATACCGTGGCGCACAGCAAATCTTTATTTATAATTTTTTTCAGAAAAGACTTGACTTTTTTGATGGAACACTTTATATTATGCGGGCTTTCAAGTTGGATAGTTTTTCCCAACCCCTGAAATTCCAAGGTTTTTATCGATTTCGCCGATTCGGAAACGAATCGAAATCGGTAAGCAAATCTGTTTTTTGTTAATAAAGCAGCTCATCAAAAAGTGTTGAGTGCGAGTGGTTAGTGTTAGTGTTTTTTGCAAGCGTTTGGGCTTGCCTGAAAGTTTATGCATGGACGCTAACACTAACCACTGTGCGCGAACACTTTATATAGAAGGGATGTGCAGACAGTTGAATTTGGAACCATCCAAACTTTGACAAGTCAAAGCATATCACTTAAAAGATAGGTAGTAGGTTACATTAGTAATCTCCAATATTCCTATCTTGCGAAATAGTAAAATAACGAATGACATTAATGTCAGTCTCGTTTGATGTGCAGGACTTAACGCAAGTTTTTTATAGAACTTGAGAGTTTGATCCTGGCTCAGAACGAACGCTGGCGGCGGGTCTTAAGGCATGCAAGTCGAACGCGTGTAGCAATATACGAGTGGCGCACGGGTGAGTAACACGTGGGAATCTGCCCATCTCTGGGGAATAACTTTTGGAAACGAAAGCTAATACCGCATACGCCGGGTAACCGGGAAAGATTTATCGGAGATGGATGAGCCCGCGTTGGATTAGCTTGTTGGTGGGGTAACGGCCTACCAAGGCGATGATCCATAGCTGGTCTGAGAGGATGATCAGCCACACTGGGACTGAGACACGGCCCAGACTCCTACGGGAGGCAGCAGCTAAGAATATTGGACAATGGGGGAAACCCTGATCCAGCCACGCCGCGTGAATGAAGAAGGCCTTCGGGTTGTAAAGTTCTTTTAGTCGTGACGATGATGACGGTAGCGACAGAAAAAGCACCGGCTAACTTCGTGCCAGCAGCCGCGGTAATACGAAGGGTGCAAGCGTTGTTCGGATTTACTGGGCGTAAAGCGT
>WRJH01000020.1 GCA_009782315.1 Alphaproteobacteria bacterium | reverse complement strand
AAATAAATAACCGGCGTCGCGTCGTGCTTTTTCGCCGCCGCGACCGCCGCCGCCACCGGCGACGGTTTTTGTTTGCCCGCCGCGAACCATTCTTCCGAATCGGCAATCGTGAAATCCGAATCGTCGTGAACCGCGATTGCGAAAATCTTTTTATTTTTTTTCGCAATGACGATTTCGCCGTCGGTTGATGTTTTGAAACCAAGAGATTGTAATTGTTGCTCTATCCCCCCCCCCGGCGCGCGCTTGGTGCGCGCCGACTCCCCCCGATGGGGGGAGTTATCGGTGTCGCCGGTATCAAACAAAGTCTTGAACGCGGGCGCGTCGCCCGACCCAAAGGAAATATCGCCGAACGTCGGCGCCGCGTCGTCCGAATCTTTTTCCAATTCCGAATCGAAATCGGGAATCGGAAACGATGAGGTAGGGTCGGCCGGTTGCGTTGTAACGCTGTCCGGAATGTTTTGTAGGGGCGCGGTTCCCGCGCCCGGGCGGGGTGACCCCGCCCCTACACCGCCCCCATCGTCCATTTCAAACGCCGATTTGATATTCGAAAACGCATCGTTCCGGACCGCCCGCAAATAAAGCTGATGCAATTCTGTCGGCAAATCCGGGGGCAGGGTGATTTCCGATTCTGTATTTTTGATTTCCGGTTTTGCGTCGTCGGATTCTTCCTGTTTCTTTTTTGCGGTCGCAAATGGCAGCGACACAAACGGTTTTTTATTGTCGCGGATGAATTTCATGCCGGCCAAATACACCGGAATCGTCGCCAGCATCAATGTCCCAAAGGCCAGCCCGGGCAGGCCGTTCAGGCGCAGCGTCGGAATTTTGGCCAGATGAAAAATATTGAATATGTCGAACCCGAACATAAAGGACATCAGCGCCCACAACGCGACGACATAAAAAACAGTCCAGACAATAGCCGGCCGCCAGTTTGCAATCAAGTTTTTGATTTTGGTGAACATTGTATTAATTATAGCCGGTATGTTTTGTTTGTCAATTTATTTTGGATATGTAGGGGCGCGGTTCCCGCGCCCGGGCGGGGCAACCCCGCCCCTACATAAAAAAACAATTTTCAATCGCCGCAAATTTATGATATAATCTTCGTGTATCAAAAAGAAAAGGTGGGAAATATGCGTGGAAATTTATCAATGTTCTTGATGGCGGTCGGCATCGCCGTGCCCGCGGGTTGGATTGTGGGAACGTCTGTGGCCCAAGTGTACCAGCCGCGCGGAACCGCGCCAAACGCGCGCATTGTACAAATGCATTCTGTGCCCGGAACGGCCGGATCCGGCCTGGGCGTCACAACATCCGTGCCATCCATTTCCGGTGTCGGCGGGACACAGGCGCCCGGGATTTCTGTGGGCGGCGGCGGAACGGGCGGCTCTGGCGGCGGGGTAGACACAATAACACCGCCACCACCGCAAATCGAATTATGTCCGGACGGAACCCCGGTTGACAGTCTGCAATCCGTCGACCAATGCATGAACGGCATTCTTTCTTGCGTCAACGGTGGCGCTTTGCCGAACGGCATAAACGACCTTTATAATTCGGAAGTGCGCAACGCGATTGTAAACGGCATGATGCTGTGCGCGCCCCAGGTCGACAACTGTCTGGCATCCGCGCGCGTCAATTGCGAAAGGGTTTTCCTGTCGCCACAGGATGTTTGGATAGCGTTCAATTCGCGCGTGATACAGCCCAGCTATTATTCTTTCATACTGCGGCGCACAGGTCTGTCGCCGAACCAGGCGGAAAACACATGCATGCTGTTGGATCGGAATGCGTACGGCGCGTCGTTCGCGGCGGTATCCGCGTCCGGCAACGTCACGACGGAATACAACAATACTGTCACGCCGTATAACGGACACGACGGTTCCAAAGATGCCCCGCTGGGCGTGCGTCCGAACACCGACCCGGCGCGCGGCCATTATGCAAGATGGGACGCGGCGGCCGGCGAATGCCTGGTGCGCGTTGCCGCATATCTTAACGGAAATCTGATAAAGAACGATTGGATGTTCGGATTGGCGGGCGACAATACTCCGGCCGAGGCATGGGTTGCCGCGGGCGATTCTTTTTCGTGCAGCAAGGGTCTGTTTGAATTCAGTCTGTACAACCGCACCGCGACGGCCTTGGTATCTACCGCGGTATTGACGGGCGTCGGCGCGGGTACCGGCGCGATTATCGGGGCAAGAACAAAGGGCACGGCTGATTGTACAGTCGACGGTCATCGCGATATTTTGTTCAAACAGTATATAAGCGGACTTGATGCAACAAATCGCCAACGTCTTTACACACTGACTGGTTTGAGTACGTCGGCAAGCTCAATTGACCAGGAGACCTGTGAAAAGCTTGAAGGATTGAATGACAAAGTGGTTGCGGCAAACGAACTTATAAGACAAAGTAAGGCAAATGAAATTGAAGATTTAGAAAATTGTGACACCGAAAAATGTTTCAAAAATATGACTGACGAAAATATAAGAGAGTTGATGACAGGATTGACTTGTGATGATGTAGATACTGGCGATTGTGTAACACTTAATATATTTACACAACAAAAGAACAGTCTAGAGGCTCTTGTGAAAAAACTTGGATTTGATGGCACGATTCGTGTTGGCGGCAAAGCCGTGAAAGGCGCGCTTATCGGTGCCGGTATCGGCGCGGGCGTCGGCGGCGTTGCGACGGCGATCGCATGGTTCACCGAAAAGAACAATATCCAATGCCGCGTGGGCGACGGGCTTGACCGTGTTTCGGTCGACAAATCCAAACGTATAGATTCTTTGAAAGACTTCTATGTCAAATGGGCTTTGCAGCTGCCCGACACCATTACGCCGACGGCATTGGTCACCGATTGCGCGTCATGGCGCGCCGCATGCGGAACCATAACGGATGTCAGCGTTAACGGCGGATGCGTGAACGCGACAATAAATTATCGCCCGCTGGAAGGCGGCCAGATAAGGGAAATCAGCAACGCGTGCGTGCCGTCCGGAAGTATCTGTATAGAAAACCGTCCGGTGGCAAGATTGAACATGGTGTGCGATATCTGATAAAAAAATCCGGCGACAGCCGGATTTTTTATAATGCGCGAGATTAGTGGGGGCGCGCACCCACCCCGCGCAATCTTCGATTGCGCCGGGACCCGGGGGAAACGCGCCCTTTCGCATGTATATTGGGCGCGTTTCCACGCGCCCCTACAATAAAAGGAACAGAAAAGTGAAAATAAAATTTCTGGGCACGGGCGGCGCGATCGGCGTGCCGATTTGGAATTGCGATTGCGAAATATGCAACAGTGCCGATTCAAAAAACAAACGCGCAAACGCCGCGCTGCTGGTGACTTTGGACGACGGGACGGATATTCTTGTCGATTTTGGTCCGGATATAAAGCACCAGCTGTTGAAAAATTCCGTTCGCAAAATAGATTACGCTTTGCTTACCCATACTCATGACGACCACTGTTTCGGAATGGCCCAGCTTTCGCGCCAGGATGGAATAAAAATCATGATGCCCGGTACGGTTTTGGAAAAATTCCTGGGCAGTTATTGCGACATAAACTGGCTTACCAAACGAAATCCCACCGCATCGGTTTCGGATTTTACGGCGACGGAAATCGGCGGGGTTAAAATATCCGCCATTATATTGGGCCATGACAAGGATTACGACGAACAGGGCGGCGCCACACCGTGCTGTGGCTATATTTTCGAATCAAAAAAGTTTCGTTTCGCATATTTGTCGGATTACAATAAAATAATCGGCGACGATTCCGGTCTTTATAATCTTGACCTTTTCATATCCGACGCGAACGCATGGGATTGTGAAAAGGGGCACGCGGGCGTCAAAGGCTCTATAGAAAGCTATAAAAAATACGGGCCGAAGCAAATGCTGTTGACCCATATGAATCATTCGATGGAATATCACGACGTTCTGGAAAAGGTAAGCAAAATCGGGAATATCGCGCCGGCGTACGATGGGCTTGAAATAAAAATCTGATAACCGAATTATCCATTTTCTCCTTGCATTGAATTCGTATTTTTTTTAGAATCGAATTGGAAGAGAGTAATGCGTAAAAATTTCAAAAAATTCACAGTTTTGTGCTTTGCCGCGACATGTTTATTTGCCGCGCGCTTTGCCGGCGCGGCGACGCCGGAATTTCAATCCGCCGCCCAGGTGCTGGCCGCGGCGCGCGCCGGAAACGTCCAACAGGTCCAGGCGCTGGTCGCCGCGGGCGCCAACGTGAACTATATAGATAACACGGGACTCTCTATCGTGTGCACCGCGCTGATGAACAACGACGTTCGCGCGGCCCAGATATTGCAAGTGTACGGCGCCGATGCGTCCAGATGCGACCAGCAAATACGAAGATATAACCAAAGACAGCCGCGCGGCGAGAGCGGCGGATTGTTCAGCGGGCTTTCTACCGCGCAGAATATGGTTCTGGCCGTGGGCGCGGCGGGCGCCGTAATCGGCGCCGTATGGCTGCTTTCCGATGTGTTTGCGCCGAAACGCCCGTTGGGCGGTTCCGGCGGCGGGGGCGGCGGCGGAACAAATCCGCCCACACCGCCGACACCCGGGGGTAACGCGAACGTATGGGTGTTCAGCAATACTCCGTGCGGTCCCAATAATTTCTGTTCGCGAAATCCCGTCACCGGACTGATAACCGAAGACCGGAACGCGTTCGAATCCGCGATGGATTTCTGGGCGACGTCGCCAAACGGTACCATACGTGAAGATTTCGCGCTGCTTTCCGACGCGTTGATTGACCCGGCGCGCGCGGCGACCCCCGCGGGCGAAGAAGTCATGCCGATGCAGAACTATTTGCTGTTGATGAACGGATACGCCGCATGGGCGCGCGGATACCTGGGGATGACGACTTTGCGCACGCCGGGCGCGCCATATTCGCCGCTGCCCGTCGCCGGGACTTTGTCGCCCAACGGATTTCCGGTCGGCGGCGGTGCGCCGGTTGTTGTCGCGCTGATTTCCGAAAACGGGGTGAATACTTTGGCCACTTCGCCATTGGCTGCTGTTCCATCGCCAACCGGCGGCGGTTCTTCCATCGAAGACGGCTGGCTTTACTGGGCGAATCAGACCGGCAACGAAAGCTGGGCCGCCAGTCTGTTCTCGATGTCGCGCCGGTTCTATAACAATAGATTCGAAAGGAATAACACTTCGACGCTGGCGGATATGGACGCCAGTTTGGAAGAGGACACCAGATTCAACCTTTCCAACGACACGGTCAACGACACCGCCATAGAAAATCCGAACGCGACGGAATACGACAATATTCTGGCAAAAATAATTATCGGCGGTTCCGCCAACGGATCCAGTCCGGCCGACCCCGGCCGCGAAACGGAAGATTACACCGGATTTTTGCCGAACGGGCAATTAATAATATATCGCACCGGCGGCACAAACGGCGGCACGACGGATTACCAGAATTATGCGGCGATGCTGTCCGCGTTGAATCTGGCGCAGTCGCTGAACCTGGATACCAGTCCTGCGAACGGACTGGTTCCGACCGGGTACGTCAACGTTATCGCGAACGCCGCGCCGATACATTCTATGTATGCCCAGAACGCCTGGACAATTTCCGACTATATGCCCGTCATAAATAATACTGGCCTGACCCTTACCCAGGCGCAGTCGGTGTTCGTCAGTCTGATCAACAATTGCTATGGCGGCGACTGCCGTGCGGCGAACGCGAACACGGACGTCGGGTTCGACGCCGATGATTTCTTTTGGATGATGGCGGGCGGAACGACGCCCACCAGCCCCAGGCTGGCTTACCGGCCGCTGGTCATATTTTCCACCGGCGGATATTTGATTGGCAGTTATGACGATTTAACAAACGGCGCCGTAATTCCGGGCGCCGTGCTGGAAGCGAATATAGAAAACGCGGCGCCGCTGGCCTATGTCGGACTGGAACACTATTTCATGTCGGTGGTCGCGGTCCAATTGAATGGCGCCGGAACAGGTTCGGCGACGGACATCACCGGCTGGAACCAGGGGTCGCAGAAAATAGTATTGTCCACATGGGCCGACCCGTACGATACGGGCGTCAATCCCGACATATACGGCGCGCGCAAATGCGGTTGGGCCGGACTTGGCGCGAACGGCATCGACCCGTGGTGCTTTGCGGCTGCGGGCCAGACCGATATGATGGCCGTCGCGTCCATGGCCGGCGCGGTCGGCGCGATGCAAAGCGCGTTCGGCAGCTATATGACAAACGACCAGATTTTCTTTCTTATGGCCCTTACGTCCGACAGCCGCCAGCTGGTGGCCAAAGTGAACGGCCAGCTGGATTATACCGCGCTGCAGAACAAATATGAATTGCCCCCGGAAATACAGCTGCTGGTGGACAATAATGTAATGGATTACCGCGATGCGTTCGCCGACGTGTTCGGATACGGATTGATCAATCTGTCGCTGGCGACCCAGCCGGGCGCGTACATATATTATTTCGGGCCGGAAACGGCGGCGCCGTCGGTGAATTCGCCCGACGGAAATTCCATATGGTCGCCTATCGCCGCGCCGGGTATCACGCCGCTTGCAACCGGCGGAGCAAACCCTGTGCGAAACGCGGTGATGTTGTCGGGCGCGTTCGGCGCGCGCGGTTCGTCAATAAACATCCCCATGTTTGATTTCATAGAATCGGCGGACGGCGAATTGTCCATGCCGCGAATATTCGACGGTTCCGTGCCGCTTTCTTCCGGCCGGCACGGAATGCATATGGGCGACATTCTGGGTGATTTCAAAACCGACAAATCGGAAACACAGAATGAAAGCGGCGGCGTGCATATAGGCATGTCTTTCCGCGAAACCGCCCGCGACGACGGGTTTGGAAATCTGGACAAACTGTCGGTCGGATTTGATTCCGGCCGCGCGCGGTTCGGCGCCGCATTCGAACGCAATGCGGGAACAACGAACATATTGCGCGGCGACGACGCGAATCCGATTATGGCGTTATCGTCCAACATGACGTCGGCGACCGCATCGTACCGCGTTGGCAATTGGCGCGTCGGCGCGCGCGCAGGCATAGGCGCGGTTACGGAAGAGGGCTTGCTTTCGCACGACCCGATGTTGTCCGGGAACACCGAACTGTTGAAACTGGGCGATGTGTCCGCGTTCGAATCCGGCGTCGAATATAAATCGGGCGCTGTGTCGATGGCCGCGAATGTCGGAACGTTTAACGAATCGGACACTTTGCTGGGCGCGTATTCCGACGGCCTGGTTGCAATGAATGGCGGCAAAACCGTATATATGGATAACGTATTCGAATACCGCGCGGGCCGCGAATTGAAATTCAACGCGCGTTATACGACGGCGCGCACGACGACCGGTGCGGCCGGCGCAACTATTATTGCGGGGTTGTCCGATTTGTATTCCGATGCGATGTCCGTCGGCGCCGAATACGGCGGATGGTCTTTCGCTTTGTCGCGGCCGCTGGCCGTTACGAACGGTTCCATGAAATATGTCACGGCGGACGTGGAATTGGTGGAATCGGATACGGGATTCGATTTGTCCGCGAATCCGTATGTTGAAAATCTGAACCTGTCGCCGGATGTACGGGAAACCCGCGCGTCGTTGGCGTATCGCGCGAAACTGGGCGAATTTACAAACGGCGCGATAGGGTTTGTTTACCGCAATAATCCGAACCATACGAACGAATTCGGAAACGAAACCCTGTTGATGTTGAAATTAAATCATCGGATTGGAATATAGTTTTACCAAGAATTAATAACTAACAGCTAACAATTGTCGTCCAATTCATAGTTGTCCATTATAATGGACAAGTTGTACTAATGCTTGTCCACTATAGTGGACAACGGATATTTAGGTTGTTAGCCGTTAGCTGTTAGTTTTTACTTTGCGACAACGACCATCGCCGGGCGCAGGACGGTACCTTCGAACATATATCCGGGTTGGAATTCTTCGATGATTATTCCGGATTCGGATTTTTCATCTTCCGCGGTTTGAACCGCGTTATGAAATTGCGGGTTTAATGTTTGGCCGACGGTTTCGATTTTTACAATTCCGACCGCGGCCAGAACACCGCTTGCGGCCAGGGTCAAGGCCTTTATCCCCGCATCGTCCGGCGAATGTTTTACGGCCGCGTCTATGGCGTCGACCAGGGTAAGAAAACTTTCCGCAACCGCCATGGCGCGCGAACGCGCGATGGATTCGACGTCAGTTTTCGCGCGGCGTCTGGTATTTTCAATTTCCGCCACGGCGCGCATGTATTTGTCGGACAGTTCCGCGATTTGACAGCGCAGCTGTTCGCTTTCGTTTATTTCTTCCGCTTCAACTTCAGCGATGGTTTCGCCCAATGCCTCTTCGGCGATATGTTCCAAATCTTGCTTCATAATTTTTTTCCAATTTCTATTATCGGCAGAAAATCGCCGGGGGCCAGCGACGCCCGGCCCGCCATAATCCCGTCGACGTTTTTAACGGACATTATTTCGCTTGCGTTCGCGGCGTCCACGGACCCGCCGTAAATCACCGGCGCCGGTTTGCCGATTTGTTCCAATACGTTATAGATATGCGCGTGCGCTTTTTCAATATCGCCTGTGGTCGCCGCGGGCGCCGGACTGATCGCCCATATCGGTTCGTACGCGATTATAAAGTCCGCAGCAACGGCCGGAATAGATTCCCGCAATTGTTTTTCGATTACTGTGAATGTCCGTCCGGCGGCGCGTTCTTCGGCGGATTCGCCGACGCATATAATGGGGACCAGGCCGGCACCGGCCGCCCGGGCGGCCTTTTGCGCGACGATTTCGTTTGTTTCAAAATGCAGGATGCGGCGGTCGGAATGGCCGACGATTACATATTTTGCGCCGGTTTCCGCGATTTGTTCGGCGGATACTTCGCCGGTATAGGGTCCGTTTTCATGCGCGCTGACGTCCTGGGCGCCGAAATATGCGTTCGATACGGACGCCGCGCCCAAAAACGGCATGGGCGGACAAATTACGACATGGACGCCGGTCAAATCGGTCTTTTTCAAAGATTCCAGCATTACGGTCAGGGATTGGACCAAACCGTTCATTTTCCAGTTTCCGACGATGATTTTTTCGGGAGTTTTCATGGTTCCAATCTACCATTTTTCCCTTGCGAGGGCAAGTAAAAGTTTAGTAAACTGGGCCTGATAATAATCACAGATTAAGGGTAAAGCTATGCTAAAAAGTCTCCGCGACGCGTCTAATAAGCCGCTTGCGAAAGTTTTAATGGGTGTCTTGATGTTCTCGTTCGTCGGGTGGGGGGTGGCCGGTTGGGTTTTCGGCGAAAACAGACATGACGATTCCGTTGTCAAAATAGGGCGCGAACCCATAACCCTGGCCCAATTCGACCATGAGCGCAGCCGCCAGCTGTCGCAGATGTCGCGCGAACAGCAAAGACAAATTTACACCGACCGCGCGGCGGGCGTCGATTTCAACCAACAGATTTTATCCAACCTGGCCGCCAGTGCGATGATGGACCAGCGGGCCGAAGATCTGGGCATGTCCGTGACCAATGCCGGAATTGCCGCGGCAATCCGATCGGAACCCGCGTTTCAGGAAAACGGCAAATTTTCGGCGATGCGTTTCGATTACGTCCTGTCGTCCAGCAATCTTTCCGAAGCGGCGTTCGCCGAATACATCCGGCGCAGCATTCTGCGCGACATGGTCACCGGCGGAATTGCGTCCGGCCTGCCGGTTCCGGATTTTGTCGTGACGGCAATGTACAACGCGCGAAACGCGTCGCGCAAGATAGAATTCGCGCGCGTGGCGTTCGGCGATTTTGATGCAGGGGGCAATCCGACCGACGAAAGCTTGCGGCAAGTTCATGCAAAGAATCCGAAAACCGTTCCGGAATACAGAACCGTGTCCGTGATACTGGTCCCGGCGGACGTGTCGAAACCGGACGAAGTGGACAAGGCCTTTGCAATTGCGCAAAAACTGGAAGACGCGATAATCGCGGGCGAATCCATGGCGGACGCCGCCGCGGCGCGCAAAGCGAAATTCATAAATGTGCCGGCGGTGGACGCGAAATGGAAAACAAAGGACGGCAAGCTATTCGATAACGCCGCGTTGAACGATGAAATCCGCCGGCTGGCGTTCACTTTGGACCAGGGCGTCGAATCCGAAATCCTGGAAACCAAATCGGGATTTGCTATCGTTCGCGTGGAAAGCATGGCGCCCGCCCATATCGCGGAATTCGATTCCGTTCGTGACGAACTGGTTGGATTGTGGCGGACGGAACAGCGAAAAGTAAAGGCATACGAACGCGCGAACGAAATACTTATCGCGGCGAACAAAGACAAAAAATCGGTTGGAAATGCGGTAACGGTGACGCGCACAAAGGGCGCGCCGTTGGAAGTGCTTTCCGCCGCGTTCCAAACGCCGGTCGGGGTCAATACAATCGTTCCGGGCGCGAATGCGTTTTATGTTCTGTCGGTACGGGAATCCATCATGCCGAAAATGGACGAAACCCAAAAATTAAAATTGCGGACCGAAGCGGCGGCGATGATGACGCGCACATTGCGCGACGATTATTCCGCATTCCTTTCGCGCAAATATCCGGTAAAGGTCAACAACCGCATGTTCAAAAGACTGTTCGGGGAATAGCCTTATGCCCTTCCCAGAAGGTAATGCGTTATCATGCCCTTCCCAGAAGGGCCGGAAAGCTTGGCGGCTTTGCCGCCTATAGCTTTCCGGGGTAGTCAAATGCTTATAGATTATAAAAAATTACCGTTTAACCCGAAACTTCGCGAACGGGCACGAGAGTTGCGAAATAATATGACTTTGTCCGAAGTAATATTGTGGAAACAACTATATCGCAAAAGTTTTTTCGGATTGAATTTCGACCGGCAGAAAATCATCGGAAATTATATTGTTGATTTTTATTGTCCGGATATCGGAATGGTTGTCGAAGTTGATGGTTGTACGCATGATTGTAAAGAAGAATATGATAAAAAGCGCCATGAATATCTGGAATCGTTGGGACTGGTGGTTGTTCATTTGGACGATATGGAAATAAAAACCGATTTGGGTTGGCAATTATCTATTTTATCGAACAAAACAAAAGAGAGAATGAAACAAATTAACATGCCCTTCACAGAAGGGCCGGAATTCGTTAGCGAGTAGAAACGAGCTTAAGAATTCCGGGGTAGTTTTTTGACTACCCCGGAAAACTAGTGGCAACAAGTTGCCAAGTTTTCCGACCCTTCTGAGAAGGGTATGACCGCGCCCCTACAATTACCCATCGGCATATTTAACATGGTGTCTTTCCGCCCGGGCTTCCGGTTTTTTCTTTGCATTGTTGGTTTCCATCGCCGCCCATGCAGAAACCGGGGTTGCATTCGGTTGCTGCGCAAGTATTTTTCCATACGCCGTCTTGCGTATCGCACGTTTGTGTACCCGTTTTAATATTCTTTGTGCTGCATGACTGGTTTTCTTTACATTCGTGCGGTTCACATCCAATAGAGTTTTTAGCACGCGGGCACATCGTGCATTTTCCCGGATATTTAACAGGGCTTTTATAAAAACTATGATTACACGTATCATCCGTGCATTCGCTGAATCCGGTACCGGTTGAATTACACATGCATATCTGGGTTAATACGCCTGGTTTGCCAGTTGGTAGCGGACTGTTGGTAGCTGGAGTGTTTGGGGTGCACTTGCAATCAGCAGGGAGATTATCTCCTTCTTTTGGACATTCTATACATTCGTTTCCGGATTCATAATAACCGGACACGCAAGTCGAAATTATACAGTCACTCCAACTGTTCTCCGGATTGCGAAGGCAAGATTGATTTCCGGATTGCACATTATTGGGCATCGGTTCACATGGACGTGTGGGTTTAGGGCAAATAACAGATTCTTCAGGAATGACTGGTTCTCCCGCAGGGTTTACAGGCACTTCTGGGCCTATTATTTTTTCTTCTATTTCGTTTAAACACCGTTTAGACTCTTTTTCTTTACTTGTGAATAATTTACATATATTACGTATAAGTGATTTCGGCCAGGTATGTTCCGCTTTCAACCCACGATATACTTCGCCGGACGCCAGCATGCCGCCCGCAACGCCCAGCATCGCACCACTGAACGCGCCGGTGGCCGCGGCCGTCTGGCTGTCGTATCTTGCCATATTCTCCATATGCGTCGTGACGTCGATGCCGAACCATTCCGGCGTGCATTGAAATTCCGCGCCGGCGCCGATTATGCGCGACGCTATCATGCCGGACCAATCGCCGCCGGCAAACATTTCGACATTGAAAAGGCATTGCAGCGAACGGTCGTCAAGAATTCCGCCGGTGTTCCTGCATTCTTTGCGCAAGTCTTCGCGCATGCCGTACAGTTGTTGTTCCTGGGTCGCCAAATCCCTTTCCGCCAAAATGCGCAGCGTTCCGAATATTTCCAGCGCCCGCGCGGCCAGTCCGGAATCGGTGTCGCCGCACTGTTCTGCGATGGCGCGGCACCGCGCGTTCGCAATCGCATTGTCGCCGCCCGTTTTCGATATGCAATACGGCAATCCCATTACGCTTGCGGATACACTTGTTCCGCCGTTTGGAATTCCGCGCCCGCCGCATGCCCGCAGTATGCAGTCGTTGTAATTGTTTCCGCACGAATATGTTTCCGAAACCGCGCCCCACCGCGCGTTATGGTCGCGGTCGGCCTTTATTTCGGCCGAAAACAAAGTGATTTCGCGCGGCGCGCAATTCGCCGCCCGCGCGCATGATTCGATATTGAAGCCCCAGATGGAATCGCCGTCGCCCGCGCAGTTTTTAAAGTTTTCGCCGCATTTGTCCGCCATGCATTTGCGTAAGGAGTCGTCGCATGACGAAGTGGTTGCCGCCGCCATCGAATTATCCATGCGGATTTGATTTTGTTCCCGTTCCTGGGTCCGAAGATTTTCCAGTTGAATGTTGATAAGGTTGCGGGCCAAGCCATCCATACTATCGCCGCCGCCACCGGAAACTCCGCCCCTGTTAAAGAAACTTTTCATTGGCGTAAAGGTTTCGATTTCCTTTTCCGGTTCGGGTTCCGGCTCTGCAACCGGCGCGGCGGCTGGAATATTTGCGGCGCTGGACGCGGACCGTGTGCCGGGGACAATTCTTGACACCGGTTGGACGGCGACCGCCGCGACCACAGGTTCGGCCGCAACCGGCGCGGATACCGCGGGCGCGGCGCGCGCGACCACTGCGCGCGTTTCCTGGGCGTTTGCGCTTTGCGTGCAAAGCACGCAAAGAGAGCATAGAGCATAGAGCACAGAGCATAGAT
>WRJH01000019.1 GCA_009782315.1 Alphaproteobacteria bacterium | reverse complement strand
CGACGCCGTTCCGACCGTCGCTGCATTTATTCGTAAAATTGGCGCACACGTTGTTTATGCAATTTTGTTTCAATCTGCCGTCTTTGCATTGCTGTTCGGTTTGTTCCGCGGTAAGCGTGCCCGTAACATGGCGCGCGCGGCGGTTGCCCCGGTGTTTTTCCGCAATCTGTTCCGGACGCGCTTCGCTTGCCGCACGGGTTTTGTCGCGGATTGTCTTGATATCGGATTTTATTTGCGAAGTGTTTATATCGGACGCACAGGAAGCGCCGACCAGGCATGCCGAAAAATTCCGGTCGAAATCGGCGTCCGCCGCGCAAGTTCCCCATTCGGCGCCGCACCGGCGGTTCATGCATTCGTAAAGCTGGTTCTGGCATTTGTCGGGATTGTTTTGTTCGGATTTGTCCGGCGCGCCCGCGCGGTCCATGTTTGCAATCGCGGCGTTGCACGATTGTTCGATTAATTTGTCATAATTGTCGTGAATGTCGGACGAAGTACACCCGGATATCTTTTGCAGACATTCGGTTCCGGCCCATGCGTACCGGCCAAGTCCTCGTTCCGGCGCATCGCGCGTCTCTAATGTCGTTGCGCTGGCCCGCTGGGCGCTTGGGTTTCGGTTCAACGGCACGGCCGCGGAATCGCACAGGGCGCACCGCACGGTCGCGTCCCCGGCAAGCCCAGAAACGCACGCGGAATCAAGGCATTTTATCAGATTGGGCACGTGACAGGCCGCCGCTTGCGCCGTACCGGCGCATAAGGCATAAGGCATAAGGCATAAGGCAAAAAATTTTGCGACGATTTTCATGTTCTCTCTATCCATAATATTTTATCAGAAAATGATTGTTTGAACAAGCCGGAAAATTTGTAGGGGCGCATACATGCGCCCTTTAACTTTGAATGTGTTCATACTATGTGGGCGGATATATCCGCCCCTACAAAATTCATGCCGCTTTTTTCGCTTTTTCCAGAATCTCGACCGGCGGTTTTACGCCAATGACGACATCGGCGTCTATTATGATTTCTTTCAATTCCGGGTTGTCCGGCGCGTCGAACATCGGTTGCAACAGAATCTTTTCCAATATTGAACGCAATCCCCGCGCGCCGGTTTTACGGGAAAGCGCCTGGGCGGCGATTTCGGCCAGCGCGTCCGGTTTGATAGACAGCGTCACGTCTTCCATATCGAACAGCGCGGCGTATTGTTTCGCAATGGCGTTTTTCGGTTCGGTTAAAATTTTTACCAGCGCGTCTTTGTCCAAATCTTTCAGGGACGTTATGACCGGCAGACGGCCAACCAGTTCCGGAATGATTCCGAATTTCACCAAATCCGCCGGAATGACTTTGTCCAGATTATACTGCGCCGCGCGTTCCTGTTTCGATTCCACTTTCGCGCCGAATCCTATGCCTGCGCGTTCGTTCGTCCGCGCGCCGATTATTTTGGACAGGCCGTCAAAGGCCCCGCCGCAGATGAACAAAATGCCCGACGTGTTCAGCGCGACCGTCGATTCGCCCGGATGCTTTCGCGCGCCGGCCGCGGCGGAAACATTGGCCGTCGTGCCTTCGATAAGTTTCAAAAGCGCCTGTTGAACGCCTTCGCCGGAAACGTCGCGCGTCAGCGACGGGTTTTCGGATTTGCGCGTAATCTTGTCTATTTCGTCGATGTAAACGATTCCCCGTTGCGCGCGGTCGACGTCGAAATTCGCGTTCTGCAACAGCCGGGTCAGAACGCTTTCCACGTCTTCGCCGACGTATCCCGCCTCTGTCAAAGTCGTCGCGTCCGCGATTGCGAACGGCACGTCCAAAATCCGCGCCAGCGTTTGCGCGAACAAAGTTTTTCCGGTGCCGGTCGGCCCGATCATCAGTATGTTTGATTTCTGAATTTCGACGTCGGATTTTATTCCCGCGCTGTGCCTTTTATAATGATTGTAAACCGCGACGGCAAGGGTCTTTTTCGCGTCGTCTTGTCCGATTATGTAATCGTTCAATATTTTATAGATTTTCGACGGAGTGGGCAGGGCGGCCGCATCGCGCGTGATTTTGCCCTTTGCGTCGTCCGCCATTATGTCGTTGCAAAGCCCGATGCATTCGTCGCAGATACATACGTTTTTTCCGGACACCAGCTTTTTAACCTCGTGCACGGCCTTGCCGCAGAAACTGCATATTTGCGTGTCGGAATTTTTAATTTCTTTGTCGGACATTTTATTATTTCTTTGTTAAGATTTCATCAATCAACCCGAATGCCTTTGCCTCGTCCGCGGACATGAAATTATCGCGTTCCATCGCGTCCGCGATTTCTTTTTCTTTTTTGCCGGTGAATTCGGACAGCTGTCGGGTCAGCAATTCTTTCGCCTTTGCCGCCTCTTTGAAATAGATTTCCATGTCGGTCACTTTGCCTTCCATTCCGGCGGACGGCTGGTGAATCATTATCCGCGAATTGGACAAGGCAAAGCGCTTTCCCTTTTCACCCGCGGCCAGAATCATTGCGCCCATGCTGGCGACCGAACCCATCGCGATTGTTGACACCGGCGATTTGATATAACGCATTGTGTCCATAATCGCTTCGCCCGCGTCGACGGACCCGCCCGGGCTTTGTATATATAAAGAGATATCCGCGTTCGGGTTTTCAGATTCCAGAAACAACAGCTGGGCAATCACGACGCCCGCCATGCCCGGTTCCACGGGTCCGTTTATCATAACGATGCGGTCGCGAAGCAGCCTTGAATATATGTCGAACGAACGTTCGCCCTTTGGCGATTCTTCGATAACCATTGGAATTAAAGCCATAATATGTCCTTTTTATATTGGTAAGCCGATTTTATCATATAAAAAACCGATTCGCGAATTTTTGTGCGCCGGGTTGCATTATCTTTCCGAAAAGGATAAAATATCGTCAAAAAGAGACCCAAAATGTCAACCGTCAGTTTATGCATGATTGTAAAAGACGAAGAGGAATTATTGGACAAATGCCTGTCCTCTGCGGCGGATATTGTCGACGAAATTGTCATAGTGACCACGGGCAATTTCCCAAAAACCAGGGAAATCGCCGAAAAATACACCGATAAAATATACGGTTTCGAATGGATTCACGATTTTTCGGCCGCGCGGAATTTTTCGTTTTCGCACGCGGCCAAAGAATGGATTTTATGGCTGGACGCCGACGATTATCTGCGCGAAATAGACCGGGAAAATCTGCGGAAACTGAAAACCGAACTGTCCGATGACGCGGACGTGGTAAACTGTCGGTACAATTATTCAATAGACGGCGCTGGAAAACCCACATTTTTCTTTGATATTCCAAGATTGGTCAAAAACGACGGCCGGCCGCGCTGGTGCGACCCTATTCATGAATTTATGGAATTGCGCGGCAAAGGAATAAAGTCGGATTTCGAAGTTTGCCACGGCCGTGTTCATACCGGCAACATCGAACGCAATGTGCGGATATTCGAACACATGCTTTTGACCGGCAAAGAATTTTCCGCGCGCAATATGTATTATTACGGCCGTGAATTATTGTCGGTCGGCCGCAAAGAAGAATCCGCCGAATGGTTGGAAAAATTTCTGGACCGGGGCGACGGATGGGTCGAAGACAAGATTGCCGCATGCAGTATGTTGGGCGAAATTTATACGGGCGACGAATCGTTAAAAGCATTGTTTCGCAGTTTTATTTACGATGCGCTGCGGCCGAAAATCTGTTGCGCCATAGGCGAAAAGTTTTTGGATTCCGGAAATGCGGGCACGGCCGTTTTCTGGTATGAAATGGCGATGACCGTATCGCCGGCAAAGAATGGGTTTATAGAAATCGATTACAGCGAATATATCCCCGCGATACAGTTGTGCGTATGCCATTGGCGCCTGGGCGATATGGTCAAATCAGAAGAATATAACGAAATGGCCGCAAAGTTCAATCCGAATTCGGATGCCGTCGCAACCAACAGAAAACTGTTTGCGGAACAAAAACAAAAATTATAAATCCAATAATTTTTTCAAATAATCGTCCGCGTCGAACGGGCGCATGTCGCCGATTTTTTCGCCCATTCCGACCGCAAAAACGGGCAGGGGCCGCGCGCCTGCCGCCGCATATGTGACAAGAAATCCGCCCTTGCTGGTCGAATCCATTTTTGTGACGACCAGTCCCGAAAGTTTTGCCGCGCGGTCGAAATATTCTATCTGGGCCGCCCCGTTCTGGCCCGTAGTGCCGTCCAGCACAAGCAGGGTTTCATGCGGCGCGCTTTCGTCCAGTTTTTTTACCACGCGGATTATTTTGGAAAGTTCGTCCATCAAGTCGGTCCGGTTATGCAGCCGGCCGGCGGTGTCCAAAATTACAATATCGGCGTTTTCGTTTTGCGCCAATTCGATTGTCTTGTATGCCGCCGCCGCCGGGTCTTTGTCGCCGCAGATTAGTTTTGCGCCGGCGCGCGTCGCCCATTCGGCCAGTTGTTCGTTCGCCGCCGCGCGAAAAGTATCGCAAGCGCCGATGACGACGCGTTTTCCCGAATCGATGAACTGTTTCGCCAGTTTGCCGATGGTTGTGGTCTTGCCCGCGCCGTTGACACCAATCACCAAAAAGACCAAAGGTCTTTTTGGTGATTGTGAGGTAAGAGGTAAGAGGTAAGAGGTAAGAGGTTTTAGCTTTTCCGCATAGGGGCGCAAAATATCCGCAAGCGCGGTTTTGATTTCTGTTTCTGTCGTTTCCGCGTCGGGACGAAATTTCCCGCGCAGTTTGGCGATAATATCGGCGGCCAAACCCGGCGCAATATCGGCGGCAATCAAAGCGCCTTCCATAGCGTCCAATGTCGCAGAGTCCAATTTGCGGCCGGAAAACAGTGAAGATATTTTACTGAATATGCCCATGTCTGCCAATTATAGCACACATAATTTGAAATACAATCTATTTGACAAAATGTTCGGGTATGATATATTACCGAAATGAAAATCAACCTTGCATTCGATATCGACGACGTGATTGTTTGGACCGGCGACAGACAGACAAGGCAGGCGTTCAAAAATTGCGGCAAAAAACATTATCCGCAGACGACGTGGAATTTTGCCGGATACCCCCAGGACGTAATCGACGAGTATTACCGCATAGACGATACGGAATCTTTATTCCGGGGCGGCCTGTGCCATAAAAGAATCCCGTATCATTTGAACAATCTGATCGACAGTCCGAAATACAAAATCATTTTCGTAACCGGCCGGTATGAACACCAGCTTGACGGAACCGTCAGGCAACTTTTGCGGCACGGCATAAATATTAAAAAAGAAATGATTCATATAGTCGGACGAAATTCCAAAATGGAAATATTAAAGGATTTTAATCCGCGTCTTTATTTCGAAGACGCGCCGCACCATATAACCGAATGCATAAAAAACGGAATAAAAGTGGTTATGATAACCAATAATAAAACGCCGTGGAATCATTCTTTGCGCGGGTATGTTCCGAATGTGGCGCCCGGACTGATTTCGGCATTGCGCCAGAACGGGATTATAAAATGACCCGGATAAAAACAATCACCATAGATATAGACGACGTGGTTTTTCATACTTCGGAAAGACTGGTCCGAATGGCGTGCGAAAAATTGGGCGAACCGTATACCGCGCTGTTATGTTGGAAAGGGTCCAATTTTTCGGAAAACGTGCGCAAAGAATTCTGGCGCCTGGCGTGTTCGCCCGTATTGTTCATGGGCGATATTTGCCACTGCGATATTCCGTATGCTTTGAACAACCTGTTGGCGGATAAAAAATTCGACGTCCGGTTTGTTTCCGCGCGTATGCCGAACCAGATTACCGGAACGTTGCGCCAATTTGAAAAATATGGGATAAAAGTCAATCCGGACCGGGTGTTTCTGTCGGGCGGAAAATCAAAAATTCCGGTTCTGAAAGACATCGTGGCGGGGTTTCATATAGACGACGGCGCGGACAATATCCAAGAATGTCTGGACAATAATATAAATGCGGCGTTAATTTCGCCGGAACATCTTTTGCATAACCACCACATGCGCGAATTCGTGCCGCATTATCCGAACCTGGTCGCCGCCTTGCACGCGAACAAATTTATTCGCTAAGCGCCGCGATTCCGGGCAGAACCTTCCCTTCGATAAATTCCAAAAACGCGCCGCCGCCGGTGGACGCGTATGTCACGTCCTTTTCCGTTCCGGTCGCTTCCAACGACGCTATCGTATCGCCGCCGCCCACGATGGATTCCAATTCGCCCGAACGGGTCCGCTGTGCGATATAACGCGCCAGCGCGAATGTTCCGGCCGACCATACCGGCGGCCATTCCGCCATGCCGACCGTGCCGTTCCAGACAAGCGTTTTTGCGCCGGATATGACGCGCTCGTATTCCGCGACGGACATGGGGCCTTCGTCCATCGGAACGTCGGTCGGCAAAATATCCGCCATCATCTTGTCCGTTCGCGGCGCGTCCTTTGCCCATTTTGGGCCCACGCCCTTGTCAAGCGGCAGAATAATTTTATCGCCGAATTCCCGCATTATTTCAAGAACGACGTTATTGTCGTATTTCTCCAAATTGTCCGCATCCATCGCCAGGTTTTTCGCGCCCATCGCCGCCAGCATGCCGGTGCCGATTCCGCCCGCGCAGATAACGTGGTCGCACATTTTTCCGAACGCTTTTATAATGCCGATTTTGGATTTGATTTTTGCGCCGCTTATCAATCCGACCAGCGGCCTTTTCGGATTGCGCACCGCCTGGGTCAGGTATCTTATTTCATCGGCCAAAAGTTCGCCGGCATAGGCGGGCAGGAATTTTGTCACGCCCGCGACCGACGCGTGCGCGCGGTGCGCGGCGGCAAACGCATCGTTTACGAATATGTCGAACCCGGCCGCCAGCGCCGCCGCGAATTCCGGGTCGTTCTGTTCTTCGCCCGGATGAAAGCGCACGTTTTCCAATAACACCACGTCGCCGTTTTGCATACCCTGCCGCGCGTCGGCAACAGGTTCGCCGATGCAGTCCGAAATCAACGGCACGGGTTCTCCCAACAATTCCGAAAGCGCAAAGGCGACCGGCGCAAGGGAATATTCCGGGTTGCGCTTTCCATCGGGCCGGCCCAGGTGCGCGACAATCGCAATCCGCGCGCCCATTTCTTTTAACGCCCGGATTGTCGGCAGCGATTGTTCGATGCGGAATATATTCACGACGCGGCCGTCCGTAATCTGGACGTTGAAATCGTCGCGCAGCAGAATGTATTTGCCGGCGATGTCGGAAAGTTCTGAAATAGTTTTGATATTCATAGGAGACCTTTATTTGTTCGTAAAGCGTAAGGCGTGGGACGTGAAGCGCAAAACGACAATAGTCATCTTGCGTCTTACGCCTTACGCTTTACGTCTTACGATTTTCGCCACCGGCGAAAATGTTTTTCGATAATGTTCATTTATACCATATTTTTCAATCGCTTGCAAATGCGAAGCCGTCGGATAGCCCGCGTTTTTGTCCCATCCGTACATGGGAAATTTTTCTGCCAAATCGCGCATGATTTTGTCGCGGGTTTCTTTGGCGATTATCGACGCGGCGGCGATGGAAAGCGATTTTGAATCGCCCTTTACAATCGCGCGGCCGCGCACGTCGGCCGGCATTCTGTTCCCGTCGACAAGGACGAATTCCGGCCGTACGGCCAGTGCGCCGATTGCCCGCCTCATTGCCAGCATTGACGCCTGTAATATATTGATTTCGTCTATTTCGGCGGGGCTGCATTGGCCTACGCCGACCGCGCAATTGGCCATAATCCAATCGTATGCGGATGCGCGCTGGGCTGCCGACATTTTTTTTGAATCGTTTATTTTTAATTTCTGATTTATGATTTCTGATTTCTGATTTGGAAAAACAACCGCGGCCGCGACAACGGGCCCGCACAAGGGACCCCGGCCGGCTTCGTCGACGCCGGCGACTGTTTCAAATCCGGATTCAAGTTCAAAAGAAAAATCGGGCAGTGATTTCATAACTAGTAACCAAGAACTAAATAACTAAAAACTAACAACTAAGAACTAGGCGCTGTTAATATATAACCTGTCTATTATAATAGACACCCTATATTCATTGTTGTCCACTATAGTGGACAAGTCATATTTCGGTTCCCAGTTGTTAGCTGTTAGCTGTTAGCTGTTAGCTGTTAGCTGTTAGTTGTCGGTTGTCGGTTGTCGGTTTATATCTCTCTATTCGTTCGCGTTGATTCTACGTACTTGTCGGCCGATTCGTATTTGGGCCATCTGCCGTCGGCCATTTCCGATATGTTCGTCAGCGGCTGGCCCAGCCGCGCGCGGTACAGCCACATGTTCGACAGCACGCGTTTTATATACCCGCGCGTTTCGGCGAACGGAAAGCTTTCTATGTAAAGCAGCGGGTCGTCGGTTTCGAATTTCTTTCCCCATTTGTTCATTGCGCCCGGCCCGGCGTTATACGCGACCAGCATTTTTATTATGTTGTTGCCGATATTCGGATGGGCCAGCAGATCGACGATATGCTGTTGCCCCAGGAACATGTTGTGTTCCGGATTCGCCATATCCATTTCGGACATTTTAACGTTGTTTTTCCGCGCGACCAGTTTGGCGGTTTTCGGCATTATCTGCATGACGCCTTTGGCGCCCATTCGCGATTTTGCGGTCGTCTTGAATCCGGATTCCTGGCGCATGACGGCGAAAAGCAAAGCGCGGTCGATGGACCAGCCGCCCAAGGGTTCCCAATCCGGCATGGGATACTGGGCGGCGGAAATTACATTGTCGTCGATTTCGACAATTTCGCGTTCGCGTATCATCGCGGACACCTGCATGCTGGTGCGGCCCAGGTTCGCCGCGTCGGCAATGGCGTGCACCGCGTGCAGCAATCGGTCGTTCGATTTTTCCGAAATCAAGTATCGCAAATGGCCTTCGGCGCGGGCGGGTTCGCCGATTTGAATCAGCGCCAGCGCGCGAAGGCCATAAGCCGTCTTCATCATTTCCGCGATGTCTTCGCGGGACCAGTTCGATTCAAAGAATTCGTATTTCGGAACTTCGCCCAGCATGGCCGTCGCAAGCGCGCCGTAAAAAGTCTGGGGCCGCGCGGCCGCGCGCCGCCAGAATTTTTTGGCTAAATTGCGTTCGCCGTTCGCGTATGCCGACCGGCCGGCCCAGAACGCGGCTTCGGCGCGTCTTGCCTCGTTTATATGTCCGACGCCTTCCAGCATTGCGAAATAATTTTTTGCGGAATCGAAGTCTTCGGTTTTATACATCATCAGACCCATGGTCCAAAGACCGTATTCGGATTTTGATTCCGACGCAATCATTCCCCAGTCGCCCGCCATTTCGAAATTCCCGTCGGCGTAATATATGAACGCAAGTCTTCCCGAAAGCCGTCCGTAATCTTCGGCCGTGACGCGTTTTTTGAACGAAGCGTCTTCCAACAGGTTGCGCGCGGCCTTTGTCTGTCCGCGCCGCAGACTCGAACGGAACCGCGCGATTTGCCGTCCTGTTTCGCCGCCGTAACTTTTCGCCGTCCAGTTTTCGGAATTCGCGACATGGTCGCCCGTCAATGCGACGCTGACCGGGACGATTGGCGCGCGCATGGCGGCGCCCCGTCTTTGCCCCTGTTTGAAAATCTGGTCCGCGCCCGGCATGTTGTAATATTTCCGCATCCAGCCGGCCAAATCGGCCGCCGACGAATGGTATGTTTTCGACATGTATTTTTGAAACAGAACATCCGACATCAGCATAGGGTCGGATATTTCTTTGTAAAGCTTTTCCGCGGCGGCGGTTTTTTCAGACGCCTGCAGTTTGAAAATCTGGGCGTATGTTTCCGCATCGGCGTCGGACAGGATGGCGGGCAATTGTTCTGCAACGGCTGCGCCGTTGCAGAACAATTGCAGAGCATAGAGCATAGAGCATAGAGCATAGATTTTTAACGGTTTGGAAAAATAGTTTTTTATTCTTGGCATTTGTCTATGCTCTATTATCTATGCTCTGTTTTGAAACGCGCCCTTGGCGCGTTTCAAAACAACTTTCCCGTCGGGTATTTTGCGGCCGGTACTTCGCACACTGCGGCGCCCGGGCCGGCTTCGGGGATTTGGGCGATTATTTTCTTGAAATCCGATATGCGCGCGAACTTTTTATATACCGAAACAAACCGGACAAACGCGACAGGGTCCAAAGTCATCAAAGATTCCGCCGCCAAATCGCCGATGTATTCCGACGTCACGATATTTTCCGGCGCGTCAAGTTCTATGCGCCGATGAATTCCGTTCACAATATTTTCGATTTGCTTGTCGGAAACGCTGTGCTTGCGACATGCGATCATTATGCTTTTGGCCAGCTTGTCGCGGTCGAAAGATACTACCCGTCCGTCGGATTTTTTGACCAGGAAATCGCGCAGCTGGACCCGTTCCAGCGTTGTAAATCGCGCGCCGCATTCGCTGCAAATCCGGCGGCGGCGAATGGTGCCGTCTTCTTCGTTGGGGCGGCTGTCTTTTACCTGGCTTTCTGTATGGTTGCAATACGGGCATCTCATGGGCCCCAGATTAGGCGAAAAATCCGCGGTTGGCAAGGGGAAAATGAACTGAAAACTGAGAGCTGAGAGCTGAAAACAAGTCCAAGGTCGGGAAAAATTTTTATAAAAATCAAGAGATTTATTTTTGAAAATCGGGCAGCGACCGCTATGGGGCGGGGGCGTTTTATGATAAAATAAGTGCGTGAGAGAAATAAACACCATTATCCAGGGCGATTGCATCCTGCAAATGAAGAATTTGCCGGACGCTTCCGTCGATGCGGTGTTTGCGGACCCGCCGTACAATCTGCAATTGGGTGGCAAGACTTTGTACCGGCCCGAAGACCAGACTGCGGCCCGGGCGGTGCGCGACGAATGGGATAATTTCGAATCCGCGGCCGAATACGAAAAATTTACAAAGCTATGGCTGGCCGAATGCCGGCGGGTTTTGAAACCAAACGGGGCGATGTGGGTCATCGGCAGCTATCACAACATATTCAAACTGGGCGCGGCGATACAGGACGCGGGATTCTGGATTCTGAACGATATTATATGGGTGAAAACAAACCCCATGCCGAATTTCCGCGGCACGCGGTTTACGAACGCGCATGAAACATTGTTATGGGCGACGCCGGTAAAGACCGGAAAATATACATTTAATTACGACACTTTGAAGAAATTCAATGGCGGCAAGCAAATGCGGTCGGATTGGCATATAGATATATGTCTGGGCGCAGAGCGTCTGAAAGACGCCGATGGAAAAACCTTGCATTCGACGCAAAAGCCGATGGATTTATTGCGTCGTGTGATATTGTCGTCGACGCGGGCGGGCGATGTTATATTGGATCCATTTTTCGGGTCGGGCACGACGGGCGCGGTTGCGAAAGAATTGGGCCGGAATTTTATCGGCATAGAACAATCGGCGGAATATATCGCCGCGGCGCGGGCGCGTATTGATGCCGTGATGCCGGCCGATTTATCGGAAATCGAAGTCGCGGCAAAACGCGAAGAAATAAAAGTCGCGTTCAAGGAATTGATGGACGCGGGGTTGTTAAGGGCAGGGCAGACATTGGTGGGCCCCAAAGGCGACCGCGTTATGATTACACAGGACGGACAGTTACAGCATACGTTGCTGGGCCGGGCGTCCATTCATGTTATGGCGGCGAAAATCCAGCGGTGCGCGGCGTTCAACGGTTGGGATTATTGGTCGGCGGAAAAGGCCTCTGGCGCGTTGGTTCCGATAGATGACATTCGAAAATACGCGCGCGAAATAAAACGCGATATGAAAAAGGCGGCGTAAAAAATCCCCCATAACCGGGGGATTTTTTTGTAGGGGCGCGTGGAAACGCGCCCCTACAATTAAAACCCAAACACCATTCTTTGTTTAGACTGGCGTTTCTTTTCCTTGCGGACGGCTTCTTCTTTCAGGCGTTTCCGCATCGTCGTCGGCTTTTCATAACGCTGGCGTTCTTTGCTTTCGCGGTACAGACCTTCCTTTTGGGATTTTCTTTTCGCAACGCGCAGCGCCTGTTCGACATTGTTGTCGCGAACCAAAACTTTGACCATATATATTCACCCCCTTTCAAGAGCTGTGTCGTTAATTATGGATGCTATTATGCACACAATGTACGAATTTGCAAGAAAATATTATGAGGTATGAGGTAAGAGGTAAGAAGTATGAGGTATAATATTTTGTTGTTTGCCGGAATTGCCCCAACGACTTCTAAACCACCTCATACCTCATACCTCTTACCTCATACCTCTATTTTCCCCCTTGCGATTCGGAATTTGCCGGTATATAATACACCCCGCTATGAAGAAAAAAACAAAACAAGTAAAACAACAACAACCGGATATCCTGGACGGCAAGATAAAATTGTCGCTGTACGGCCGCGTCTGGCGCGAAGTCGGCCGCCCACAGTTGAAATGGCTGGCACTTGGTATCGGCGCGACAATCATCGCGGCGGCGGCAGAGGCGTTTTCGATAACCCTGGTCAAACAGATTATCGACGAAGGCTTTATCGCCCAGAATATGAAAATCCTGTATTTCCTGGGTCTGCAAATCGTGTTCGCGTTTACGGCGAAATCCGCTTTTTCGTACGCGCGTTCTCTTTTGCTGGGCAAGGCGGGTCTGATGGCGGCGACGGAATTGCGCATGCGGATATACCGCCACATGATGAAAATGCATATTGGCGTTTTTCACGATTCGCGGTCCGGCAAATTGCTTAACTATTTCGGCGCGCTGGCGGGTTCTGTTTTGAACTTGGTGACCGATACGGTTATAACGACGGTTCAACATGTCGCGACTTTGCTGTTCATGATGATTTTAATGCTGTGGTACGCGCCCCAGATGGTCGTGATTCTTTTGTTCATGGTGCCGGCCATCATTCTGCCGCTGTTATGGATTATGAAAAAGAAACGGAAACTGACGCGCCTCGGATTTGGAATCGGCGCCGATTCGCTGTCCCATGTCACGCAATCGATTCAGGGTGTAAAAACAATCCAATCGTTCGCGATGGAATGCACCGAATGCGACACTTATTGCGGCATAGAAATTGCCGGCCGCCGCAACGCGTATAAACAGATGCAGATTTCGGGCCTGCAATCGCCGCTGCTTGAAATCATGATTTCCGTCGGCATTTGCCTGTCGCTGATTCTGGGCGGGCATTTCATAACGTCGGGCGTTATTTCGACCGGCGATTTCGCGGCGTTCATACTTGCGTTGACCGCGGCGTACCAGCCGGCGAAAAAAGTCACCGGCGTCGGAAACGGGGTCCAGGCGGGCCTGATTGCGGCGGAACAATTGTTCGAATTTCTTGATTCGAAATCCGAAGTTGTGGATGCCAAAGACGCGGTGCCGATGACCCGCGGCCCGGTGCATGTCAAATTGGAAAACGTGTCGTTCGCGTACGAAGTTGCGGACGGCGAAGTTCTGCGGGACGTTTCGCTGGACGTGGAACCGGGAGCGGTCTGCGCGCTGGTTGGGCCGTCGGGCGGCGGCAAGTCGACAATATTCAATCTGTTGGAACGGTTTTACGACCCGCAAAGCGGGCGCGTGGTTTTCAACGGCCGCGATTTGAAAAAATACACAATCGAATCGGTCCGGAAAAATATCGCGATTGTATCCCAGGACGTGTTCTTGTTCCACGGCTCTATATTGGACAATATAAAATACGGCGTGCCGGATGCGACCGAAAAACAAATCCATGCGGCGGCGGTTGCTGCCAACGCGCATGAATTTATAAAGGATTTGCCGAACGGATACGATACCAACGTGGGCGAACGCGGCGCGAATCTGTCCGGCGGCCAGAAACAGCGGATTGCAATCGCGCGCGCGATATTGAAAGACGCGTCAATATTGCTGTTGGACGAGGCGACAAGCGCATTGGATTCGCAAAGCGAAAAGCTGATACAAAGCGCGCTGGCCAATTTAATGAAGGGCCGGACTACATTCGTCATTGCGCACCGCCTGTCCACCATATTGGACGCGGACCAGATTCTGGTTGTGAAAGAGGGCCGTATAGTCGAACGCGGCACGGACAAGCAATTATGCGCATCGGACGGCGTTTATAAAAAGCTGCGCGATGTTCAGTTAAGGGAATGAAAAAATCCGGCCGAACGGCCGGTTTTTTGTGTCTGTGGCGATGTCTGTGATTACTCCCCCCCCTTGGGGGGAGTCGACGGCAAAGCCGTCGGTGGGGGGATACATACATATGTATATTATTGGCCCCCACCCAAAGACACTTTGTGTCTTTCGGGCCCCCCCCGCCGGGGG
>WRJH01000018.1 GCA_009782315.1 Alphaproteobacteria bacterium | reverse complement strand
CCTTTGACGGAACTGATTGAAAAATATTATTCCACCCTGCCCGATATGGCAAAGGGGTCCGCGGAACTTTCCGAACAGCTGGCCGGCGAAATTACCAGTCTGGAAGAAAAGCTGTCCGGTTTGAATTCCGCCATGGGCGATTCCATTATAGGCATCGCGGATTCGTCGATGAAGCTGAACAGTCTGGCCGGCGAATCGCGCCAGCAGATGATAGACCTGCTTTCCGATTATGCGAAAGCGTCCGATACTATGAGGACATTGACCAACCAAATGGCCGAAGTGCGCGCCGCGGCGTCAATGAACGCGGTCGCCAAAGGCATCGCGCCCGCACCAGCGGTACAGTCGGCGGCGGCCCGCGCGCATCTGATGCCGGCCACCGATTTTATCGGCGCGGCCGGTGGACTGATTGAACGGCTGCACGAACTGTCGGTTGATTTGACGCGCGCGGTCGGCGCGGAAATTCCGGATTCCGTATGGGCGAAATATCATAACGGCGACAAGGCTATATTTTCCAAATGGTTTGCGAAAATGCTGGGCGCCGCGGACAAGCGCAAGGTAAAGGATTTGTTCAAACAGGATGCAGTCTTTCGCAGCCAGACGACGCAATTCGTGCGCGGTTTCGCAAAGATACTTGCGGGCGCGGAACAGACGGACAACAAAGAATTGGTGACCCAGACGTTGCTGGCGACCGACCTGGGCCAGATGTATCTGGTGCTGAAAACGTATTTGTAATATGCAAAAATAAAAAAATAAATCCCTTGAAATCTGGGCGCCGGTATACTATATTCGGCGGGTTACATTAAAACGTATCAAGAGGTTCCCCAATGAATTATCCGTATATGCCAAAGTCCACCGCCCTTTGGCTGATTGAAAACACCGCCCTGTCGTTCGAACAAATCGCCGATTTCTGCGGCCTGCACGAGTTAGAGATAAAGGCGATCGCCGATTCCGAAAAACATAAAATCCAAGGATTGGACCCGATTGTAAACGGCCAGGTCGCGCGCGAAGACATCGTCAGATGCGAAGCGGACCCGGCCGCGCGCCTTCGCCTGTTCGATTCAATCGTCGCGGCGCAAAAGGCCCAGAACAAAAAAGGCGTCGGATACACGCCGAAACTGCACCGCCAAAACCGCCTGGGCGGCGTCTTGTGGATTGTAAAAAATTATCCGGAACTGACCGACGGGCAAGTCGCGCGACTGATGCGTTCCACAAACCCGACCGTATCAAGCATCCGAAACAAGACGCACAAATCCTATTCGAACATTCATATTCAAAGCCCCGTCGTATTGGGTCTGGTTTCGGAATCCGCCCTGTTCGACGCGGTGGAGAAAGCAAGAAAGAAAAATTAGTGGTTGGTGGCTGGTGTTGGTGACTGGGAGTGTGAATTTGTTGTAATAATACCCGTGATAACCAAACTACGAGCCACTAGCACGAGCCACCAACCACCAACAAAGGTTTTTTGAATGTCCAAACACATCGACGAAGCCACAAAATTCTTAATCGAATCGTTGCCGGAAAACCTGCGGAAATTGGCGGAAAGCGCCACCGACGCGGGCTATCTTTCGCAAATCGAATTCGACGCCGCGATTGAAACCGACGAAATCCCGTCAAACGAAAAGGCCGAAGTCCTGTCGTTTTTCCAACAGGATTTGGGGCTGGAAATCATCGAGGGTTCCGTCTTTATGACCCGGTCGGAAAAATACGACGACGACGAAGAGGAATCCGCCGCCAAACACGACAAGTCGCGCGACTTCCTTAACAGCGACGCCGAACAAGTCACCGTCGGCGACGAAGATTACGAACATTACGCGAAACAATTGGAACGCAGCATGACCGGCGGACTGACCCTGGGCATACAGGATTCCGTCCAATCGTATTTGAAACAAATCGGCACCGTGCAACTTTTGACCGCCATGGGCGAAGTCGCCATCGCGCAAAGAATCGAAGCCGCGAACCGCCTGGTCGTATACGGCCTGTGCGAATCCCCCATGACCATACGCGCCATGCTGGACTGGTATCAACAGCTGTTGGTCGACGACATCAAATTGCGCTATATCGTCAATCTGGAAGTCATGTATTCCAGCGATGCGGAAAAGAAATCGCTGGCCGCGCTGTCCGAAACGCTGCGCGCCAAAGGCGTCGAAGACGTCACCGACCTGGACGACGACGATTTGGAAGACGAAGCGCTGGGCGATGAAGAAGAGGAAGAGGAAGACGAGGAGGAAGACGGCGAAAATCCCGGCCGCGAACGCGATGCGCCGCGCGGAACGTCCGGCGTGCCCGTGCCCGTCATGGAAGAATCTTTGATGCCGCAAATTTTGGAAATGTTTGCGAAAATCAAACGCATATTCAACAATATGGAAAAGTTGCAGAAACAGCGTTTGGAAAATCTGGTCAAATCCGCAAAACCGGACGAAGCGCTGGAAAAGAAATACGCCAAACTGCGTTTGGAACTGTTCGAATATGTTTCCAAAATCCGCCTGAACGACGACCGCATCAACGAAATATTGTCCAATCTGACCGCGCGGAACGCGTGGCTGATGGGGCTGGAAGGAAAAATGATGCGCCTGGCCGTCGCTTTGAAAATCAAACGCGAAGATTTCCTGGCGGAATGGTCGGGGAACGAACTGAACAAAAACTGGGTCAAAAAACTGCATAAATCCAAAAACCCGGCTTGGAACAGATTCGCGGCGAAACATGAAAAAGACATCATAAAAATCCAGGAAGATATAACCAGCATCGCAATCGAAACCGGACAACCCACGGGCGAATACAAAAAAGTCGTGGAACTGGTCCGCCGCGGCCAAGGCGAAGCCGCCCGCGCAAAACGCGAAATGATAGAGGCCAACCTGCGCCTGGTCATCAGATTCGCAAAGCAATCGTCGAACCGCGGATTGGGTCTGGACTTTTCCGACTTGGTCCAGGATGGCAACATCGGCCTGATGAAAGCCGTCGATAAATTCGATTACCGTTTGGGAAATAAATTTTCGACGTATGCGACCAATTGGATAAAACAGGGTATTTCGCGCTCTATCGCCGACCAGGCGCGCACTATACGCATACCCGTGCACATGATAGACAACATCCACAAAATCCAAAAAGCGTCGCGCCAGTTCATGCACAAAAACGGACGCCAGCCGACGGCGGAAGAACTGTCGAAAATCATATATCTGCCGGTTGAAAAAATCCACAAAGCGCAAAAGGTCAATCTGCGCCCTATTTCATTAGAGGCGCCGGTCGGTTCCGAAGACGATTCAAGCCGCATCGAAATCATCGCGGACGAAACCGCTCTGAACCCGTTTGTTTCCGCGGCGCGTAAAAACCTGCGCAAAATCGTGACGCAGATTCTGTCCGAACTGGACCCCAAAGAAGAAACGGTCATACGCCAGCGTTTCGGAATGTCCACCAACAAGACCAGCACGCTGGAAGAAGTCGGCGAATACATCGGCGTCACGCGCGAACGCATACGCCAGATAGAACAGAAAGCGTTGAACAAATTGAAACACCCGACGCGCGCGCGCAAACTGCGCAGTTTCTTGGAAGAATAAAATATGAAAACGGGCGAAAATTTCGTTTTGGGCGAATATACGATAATCAAATATCCGGAATTATTTGTTGCGGGCAACGGCGTCCGCGTTTCGGATTTCTGCCGCATAACCGCGGCGGTGGAATTGGGCGACCATTGCGAAATCGCGTGCTATACGTCGGTTGCCGGCGGCGGCGGAACGCGGAAATTCATAATGAAAGGATATTCGTCGCTGGCCGCGGGCGTCCGCGTTTGGCTGTCTTCCAACGATTATAAAAACGAATTGGTTACGCATTCCGTGCCGGGCGTCCGCGAAATCGAAGGCGACGTGGTCATGGAATTGTACAGCGGCGTCGGCACGAATTCCGTCATAATGCCCGGCGTAACAATCCCCGAAGGTACGGTTGTCGGCGCGCTGTCTTTTGTTCCGTCCGGCGCAAAATTGGACCCGTGGAGTATTTACGCCGGATGTCCGGTCAAAAAAATCGGCGTTCGGGTAAAGGAACAAGTCCTGTCCCCGCTGCGAAATAAAACATTGTAGGGACAAATATCAAATGACTACCCCGGAAATTCTTAAACTCCGCCTTGCGTCGTTAGCGAATTCGACTACCTGCAACCATCGTGGCACCGCTTCGCTGACAAATTGAAATAAATTTCATTTGCCTGCCACTCGGTTTCCGACCCTTCTGGGAAGGGTATGATTGTGCACTGTTATGCCCTTCACAGAAGGGCCGGAAAGCTTGGCGGCTTTGCCGCACATAGCTTTCCGGGGTAGTCAAAAAATAAAATCGGCCGCAATGGCCGATTGAATTTTTGGCAGGCGCTACAGGATATGCTCGCTCGGCGCAATATGCGCCGGCTGTGCGGGAAAACTCGTTCGCGCTCGCCGCCGGCTCGCTGACTCGTTCTCGAACCTTTACGGTTCTCATCTCTGTATCGCCGGGCAAAAATAAAATCCGGCATAAAGCCAGATTGAATTTTTGGCAGGCGCTACAGGATTCGAACCTGTGACCCAGTGATTAAAAGTCACTTGCTCTACCAACTGAGCTAAGCGCCCGCACAGGGCCAAATTTTGACATAATTCTTATCGGATGTCAAATAAAAACCATAATTTTTTGTTATAATTCGTTACGATTTTTGAATACATATTTCCGGATGATGGGAATATAATGCCCCACGATTTAACAAAAGGGGTATTAAAATGCGTGTCATTATAAAGAAAAATTACGACGATTGTTCCATCTGGGTTGCGAATTACGTCGCGGATAAAATCAACGCCGCAAAGCCCACGGCGGCAAAACCGTTTGTCATCGGCCTGCCCACCGGGTCCACGCCCGTCGGGGTTTACCGGGAACTGGTGAAGCTGTGCAAGGCCGGCGCCGTGTCGTTCGAAAACGTGGTGTCTTTCAATATGGACGAATATGTCGGCCTGCCCCACGAACATCCGTGCAGCTATTGGCACTTCATGCACGACAATTTTTTCAACCATATTGACATCAAGCCGGAAAACATAAACATCCTGGATGGTATGGCGGCGGATTTGTCCAAAGAATGCGCCGACTATGAACAAAAAATCAAAAACATCGGCGGCATAGATTTATTCCTTGGCGGCATCGGTGAAAACGGACACATTGCGTTCAACGAACCCGGCACATCGCTTTCGTCGCGCACGCGCATCAAAAGATTAACCAAAGAAACCCGCGAAGCAAACGCGCGGTTTTTCGACGGCGATTTGGAACAGGTTCCGCGCCTGGCGCTGACCGTGGGGGTCGGCACCATAATGGACGCGCGCGAAATATTAATCATGGCAAGCGGCCGGCACAAGGCCGAAGCGCTGCGCCAAACCGTCGAAGGCGGCGTCAGCCATATGTGCACCGCCAGCGTCCTGCAAATGCACCAATACGCCGCGATAGTGTGCGACGACGACGCGGCGGGCGAATTTTCTTCGCGCATCGTCGATTATTTCAAAGACATAGAATATTCCGAATTGGATTTCGATTAAAGAAGTGGTTAGTGATAGTGGTAGTGGTTAGCGATTGTCCAATATATTGGACAGTTATAGAATGTCTATTATAGTAGACAACTATTAAATCTGAATCAATACACGAAATAAAAGATGTCTATTATAGTAGACATCTTTTTTATTACCAGCCACTAACCACTACCACTAATCACTTTACAAATTTCACGCGCAAACGTTCCAATGCCACAAACATTGCGGGCGTCATCGCAAACGTCCAGAACAATGAAGCCAGCATGCCGCCTACAATCACGGCGCCCATCGAAATCTTCATGCCGTCCGGCGACCACAATTGCGGCAGCATGCCCGCAACGACCGCGGTCGTCGTCATCAAAAGCATGCGCTTTTTATCCACGAATTCCGCCCATAGCGCCTTTTCTACCTTTTCGCCTTTGGCTATGCGCATAATGGTCGGTTCCAGCACGATAATGTTGTTGTTGACGGTAAGCCCGACAAGCATAACTATGGCAAGCATCGCCGCGATATTTATGCTGGCGCCGGTCAGGAACAAGAATATGAACACTCCGGCGAAAGAGAATACTATGCTGGTCGCGACGGTAAACGGATGCAGCAAAGAATTCATTATCGCGGCAAGCAGTATGTACGTCAGAATCGTCGCAAGAAGAAACGCCGAAATCATTTCGCCGGTGGATTCGTCCTGGATTTCCGACATGCCGCCGAACGATATCCCGTATCCCGGCGCAAAGTCCATATTCGATATTTCCGCCAGGATTTGATTGCGTACCGGGCCGATGGTCGATTTGCCCAGGTTGATGTTGATTTCCGTCACGCGCGCCTTGCCAATGCGGCGGATGTCGCCGGTCGCCGTCGCGGGTTCAAGAGTCCCCAATTCGGAAAGCGCGACCAGTCCCTTGGGCGTCGGAACGAACACGCTGTCGAACATTGCGCGGGTTTTGTATTCGTTGCCGAATTCTATGATTATCGGGTATTCGGTTCCGTCCTCTTTATATTTGAACGAATCATTTCCGAACAACGCCGAACGCAACGCCACGGCCGCCGTTTGGTTGGCCACGCCCCAGTATTTCATTTTCTGCATATCGGGCGCGAACACCAGTTCATCTCCGGGTTCCTGGGCGGAAAGCGTCACGCTTTGAATTTCTGGAATTGTATTCAGGCGGGTTATTATTTCCGCCGCGTACGCGTCGCGTTTGGAGTCGTCGATACCGGTTACGTTCATGACCAGGTCGGCCAGTATGCCGCCCTTTTTCTCGCCGGCGGAAATGCGGACTTCGACGCCCGGAATGTCGGACAGGCGCGGCAGTATTTTCTGGACCAGCTTTTTGTCCGAAATACGCCGGTTTTCGCGCGGGACCAGTCCTACCTTTATGTCTATGTTCTGGGTTCCGCGTTCGCCGATTTTAACGCGCGTGAATTCTATTTCCGGAAATTCGGCCAGACGCGCCTCTATCTGTTCCGCGATTTGTTCGGATTTGGAAAAAGTCGTGCCCGCCGGACCGCGCGCGGCGATGGTGATTTCATTCACGTCGGTGTCGGGCGCGAATTCATTGCCGACCCAACGCATCGGAAAAGCGGAAAGGACCAGGACGGCGAAAGACAACCCGATAATCCGAAGCGGATGCGCCATTTGATAATCGAAAAACTTTCGGAACAATGAAAAGTCTGAAGTCTTAAGTCTTAAGTCGTCAGAGGTTTTCGACTTACGACTTAGGACTTTCGACTTTCGACTTTTAAGAATTTTCGCAATCATCATAGGCGTCAAAGTGAATGAAAACATAATCGACAGTATGGTCAAATATACGACGGTCATTCCGAATTGGTTCATAAACTGGCCGGCGATGCCGCCCATGAACGCCAGCGGCAAAAACACCACCAGGTTGGTCCCCGCCGCGGCAAGTACCGGAACGACGGCCTTTTTTGTGCCATTTATCGCGGCGTCGTCCGGCGAACTGCCGGATTCCAAAAACCCCAGCGATGATTCGATAAGTATGATGGCGTTCGCAATCAATGTCCCCAGCGCCGTCGCCATCGCAAGCAGCGTCATGGAATTTATAGTAAAGCCCGAAAAGTCCATGAAAAAGAATCCGCCGACCAGCGACGCCGGAATAACAACGCCGGCAATGACCGTCGTGCGCCAATTCCGCGTAAAGAAAAGCAAAGTCAAAACCGTCAGGACGATGCCGATTATAATGCTGTAAATGGTGCCGTTCGTTTCGTTTGTCACGGCTATGGAAGAATCGGAAATAATCTGCATTTCCGGTTTTGATTCGCTTTGCGCGAAATAATCGGCGGCAAGCGTTTCGTACGCGGCGAAATTTTTCCGCAGCGCTTCGGAAATCTTTATCGCGTTGCCGTCGTTCGCCTTTACGACCGACATGACTATGACGTCTTCGCCGTTATAGCGCGCGCCGGTTTCGATTTCGCGTATCGAATCCGATACGGCCGCTATTTCGGACAGCGGGAAGTTGCCGCCTTCGACCGTCGATATGCGCAAGTCTTCGATATCCTTTACATTCGCGAATTCGCCGATGAACCGCACGGTGTTCGCCGCGCGCGAAGATTCTATCTTTCCGCCCGGAACGTTTATGTTCGCCGCGCCCAGCGTGCCGATTACGTCCAGAACGGTCGCCCCGCGCGCCGCCATCATTTCGGGTATCAGCTGTATTCGCACCGCGCGTTCCCGCCCGCCGAACACGTCGACAGAGGCGACACCGTTAATCGCCGTTATCCGGCCGGACAAGACGTCCGTTATAAACCGGTCCATTTTGCGCGCATCCGCGCCGCGCATGGTTATGTCCATCACCGGTTCCTGCATGGGGTTCAGTTTTTCCACAACAGGGCTTTGCATTTCGTCCGGAAAATCGTTGGCCAGCGCGTCTATCTTTCCCTTTATTTCGGACGCCTTGTCGTTGACATTGACGCCAATGTTGAATTCCGCCATAACGAACGCGCCGTTTTCAAATATGTTCGAAGTAATTTTCTTTAACCCCGCGATTTCGGACATCGCGTCTTCGGCGCGCTTTACAATCTGGGATTCTATTTCGGACGGACTGGCCCCCGGATAAATAAATGTCGCCGTAATCATCGGCAAATCCATCGCCGGCCGCAATTCTATGTTCATGCGCGGAAACGAAGTTATGCCCAACGCAATCCAAAAGAATACGAACATAACCGTGGTGACGGGTCTTTTTACGAAAAAGTTCAGCATTATTTATCCTTTATTTATTCTTTCTTATTTTTACGTTTTCAGAAATTTTGGTCAGAATGATTTCATCGCCCGGGACAAGTCCCTTGACAACCGCCCTTTCGGCGTCGGATGCGACGATTGTTACCCGCTTTGCCGCAGACATATCGTCTTTGACAACCATCACGGCGTCGTTATGAATCGCGTACAGCGGCACAAAGACGCCGGTATGCGGAATTTCCACAAAATGATTTCCGGACGCGGCGTTTGTGCGCATGACGTACAGCCCGGTGTCCAAATCTATTTTTTTCGAAACCGACGTTATGGTTCCGCCGCCGGACAGTTTCTGGCCGACATCGAATTTATGCACCCGGGCGCCGGACACGTATATGCGGCCCCGCCGGACGGCCACCGGTTCGCGCAGCGTGTCGGACGATGTTTTTGCAAACATAGTTTCGACGGGCGCGCCGTCTTTATCCCATGCGCGCGCCGCGTTGTACACCACGCGCGAATTTTCATTCGATATGCCGGCAATGCGCGTCGCGACGATTCCGACAACCAGTGCGCCGACGATTCCAAATATTATTTTGTTTCGTTTCATCTTTTATTTCCCGTTCAGTTTTTTGATGGATTCTTCGGCCATCAGTATATTGAATTTTGCGTTCAGAACGCCTAAGTCCATCTGTGCCAGCGACGCCTGGACGTCCGACAGTTCGACCGCGCTGGTCTGTCCGGCCGTGAATCTGTCCATGGATATCTTTGCCGCGCGGTCGGCCAGGTCGTGCGCTTCTTTCAGTTTCGAAAGATTTCCGCGCAGGTGTTCGTGCTTCAAAATAGCGTCGCGGTATTCGTTGGATTTTAATTTTTTGGATTTATCCAAATCCTGGCGCGCGGATTCCGCCGCCATCGCGTCCATCGTCGCGTTCGCGCGGGAAAGCCCGCCGTCGAAAATCGGCATGGTCAGCGCAAGGCCCCAATTCGCGGCCTGTTCCTTGTTTCCGTCCCAGACCTGTTGTTCGATATGCGTCGCGGTGAAATCGTATTGCGCCATCGCGGCCAGCGTGGGCAGGCGCGCCGCCCGGCGGGACTTGCTTTGCGATTCATACATTTGCGCGTTTTCGGAAAGCATGTCCCATTCGTGATTTGAAACCAGCGTTTCCGGTGCGTCCAGACTGGGGTAAGAATTCGGGAATTTATCAATCAGCGTCAGTTTTTCGTTGTCGTCGATTCCGGCCATGATTTTCAAAAGACGGTGCGCGGAATCGCGGTTGAATTCCGCATCCGAAAGCGCGATTTCCTTGGCCGCGATGTCGGCGGATATTTTCACCAGGTTCGCCTTGTTCGCGCGGCCCGCGCGTTCCAGCTGTCTTTTCGCGGATGTCGACGCTTTCAGGTTTTTTTCCGCAATAACGACCATTTCGTCCGTCATTTTAGCGGTCCAATAAATCTGGGCCGCGGCCGCGCGGACTTCGGCGCGGGCCAAAGCGTTTCCGCTTTGCGCCATTTTTATCGCGCCCCGCGCGGCGTCGGCCGCGTGCCCTATTTTCCCAAACGTGTATATCGGCATAGTCGCGGACGCGCCCAATGTTCCGATATGCTGTGGGTACGGGACGACGGACGCCGGAATGCCCAACATCGGCATTTCCGGAACGATTATTTCCATAGGTTTGCCCGGCGCCTCTACATTAATTATATTAACGTACGCGGCCGTGCCGGAAATGCTGGGCCAGCGGCTGGCGTTGACGGCGGACAGTCCCGCGCGCGCTTTTTGCACGTTCGCGTCCGCTTTTTTGATGTCGTTGGATTCCGCGATAATGCGGTCGACCGCCCCGTCAAGGGATAAATTCATAGCATGACCTTGCGAAAGACACATTGCCAGCGGCAATATTAAAAACAATTTTTTCATGATTTATTCTTTATAGTTGGATTTGATGTTGCAAAGGATTTCGTCCAAAACGCGCAATGCGGACGCCAGTCGCGCCTCGTCCTTTTGGTTCAGGCCGGCGAACAGTTTCGCAATTCGGCGGCGCATTTCCAAAAGACCCTTTTCGGCGACCTTTTCCCCGGCGGGGGTCAGCGAATACCAAGTATTGCGGCGGTCGGCATCGTCCGATTGGCGCAATACAAAGCCGTCGTGTTCCAGAGTTTTTAATATCGCGCAAAGATTCGGCGACGACACGTCCGTCTGGACCGCCAGGTTTTTCAATAAAGATTTGCCGCCCATATACAGCTGTAACAATATGCGGACGTGCTGGCGCGAATGCCCCAGCAGAAACGAATCGGTATTAAGCCGGTGGTTCAGCCAGCCAAGAGTCACAACAATATTCTGGAACAGGCCGGTTACTTCGCGTTCTGGCATGATGAACTCCGTTTGTTATGATTCATAATCATTATGAATTACAATTATTATATAATTATAATGAATTTAAGTCAAGGATAAAAATCATAACCCGTTCCGTTCCGGATAAATCTTTTTGGGATTGAACGAATTGCCAGCCCGCGTTTTCAAAAATATCGCGGACGGCGGCGCCGGACCCTGCCCCGATTTCAAGGAATATCCGGCCGCCGGGTTTCAAATATTGTTTTGCGCTCGCGGCAATCGCGCGATATGCGGAAAGGCCGTCCGCCCCGGCGTACAGCGCAAGCTTCGGGTCATGCCGCGCGCCAGAATCGACGCGCGGGTCGCCATCTGCGATATACGGGGGGTTGGATATAATAAAGTCGAAAGTCGAAAGTCGAAAGTCGAAAGTCGAAAAATCTTTTTTCAAAATCTTTATTCTGTCTTCCAGGTCGTGCCGTTTTACATTCCTTCGGGCAACGCGGCATGCGCGCCATGATTTGTCGATTCCGACGCCGACGGCGCCTGGAATGTTTTTTATTATAGAGCAAATCAGATTGCCGGTACCCGTGCCCAGGTCAAGGATTTTAGGCATGCCCTTCCCAGAAGGGCCGGAAACCTTGGCAACTTGTTGCCCTAGGTTTCCGGGGTAGTCGACTACCCCGGAATTCTTAATCTCGCTATCGCTCGCTAACGAATTCCGACCCTTCTGGGAAGGGTATGATTCCAAGACGGCTTCGACCAACGTTTCGCTGTCCGGGCGCGGGTCCAGAGTATACCGCCCTGTTTCGAATTCCATTCCGTAAAACCATTTCCGCCCGACAATCTTTGCAACCGGCGTGCCGCGCCGCAACGCGCGCGCAGCGCGCAGCGCGCAGAGCATAGAGCATAGAGCATAGAGCATGGATTTTTTATTTCCGGTGCGACCGGCAATATGGCGCGATATAATCCGCGCATCATTTGCGCGGCCATATTTTCGCAGGATTTCGAACGCTTGCTTTTCGGTCATCTTGTCACTATAATATCGTCCCGTGTCGAAATCAAAAATAAATTTTGAATGGTTTACCGTAAAACATGCGACGGACATTATGGTCTTGCTGGCTTTGCTGTTGACCATTGTCGCTGTGACTATAACGGTCGCCAAAAATTCAGGGATGGGCCGCGGCGGCCATGAAGTTCCGGTCGCGGTAGAGGCCGGCGATACTTTGGCGAAATTGCTTTCGGCCCAGGGAATGACCGGGACGGACATTCACAATATCGCGCAGGCTTTGAAACGCAATCACAAGATAACATCCATACGCGCCGGGTCGGACAACATCATTTTCGTGCGCGCCGGAAAAGACGCGCCCGTGAACAAAGTAATCCTGGCCCAGGGTCCGTGGCGCCAGATTGAAATGACGCGCGGGTCGGACGGCAACTGGACCACGGAAGTCGTTGAAATAGAGCGCGATATTCGCATAGTCCGGCGCAGCGGCGAAATCAAGACGGGCGATTCGTTCTATGTCGCCGGCACGCGCGCCGGAATTCCGGCGGGGATTTTGGCGGACGTTTACGATTTGCTGGCCTTTGAAATAGACTTTGAACGCGATATCCGCGCGGGCCAGCAGTTTTCGGTGATGTACGAAGAACATTTCGCCGAAGGCGAAAGGATAAGCAACGGCGCGGTCGTCCGGATTTCATTCGACGCGCGGCGCGGCAATGTAAAGATGTACCGGTTCAAATCCCCCGGCGGCAAAATCGGATATTACGACGAGGAAGGCAACGGCGCGGTGAAAAGTCTGAAACGCACGCCGATTAACAACGCAAGGGTGACCAGTTCTTTTGGAAACCGCCGCCATCCGGTTTTGGGATTTACCCGCGCGCACCGCGGCGTCGATTTCCGCGCAAGCGTTGGCACGCCCATACCGTCCGCAGGCGGCGGCCGCGTTGTCACCCGTGCCACAAACGACGGATACGGGAATTATATAAAGGTCCGGCATGGCATGGGGTTTGAAACATTGTACGCGCATATGTCGCGGTTTGCGCCGGGCGTCGGCGTCGGAACCCAAGTTCGCCAGGGCCAGATTATCGGATACGTCGGTTCGACCGGGACGTCGACCGGCCCGCATCTGCATTACGAGATTATACGGAACGGTTCGCATGTGAATCCGATGACGGTGAAATTGCCGGCGATAGAAAACCTGTCGCCCGAAAACAAAAAGACATTTTTGAAAATACGGGACAAAATCGACGCGTCGTACGAAGTCCTGCGCCATCATCCCGATATGTTTGTACAGGTGTAGTCATCCCCTTCCCAGAAGGGGAGAATTTTGTTAGAGAGCGCGAAGCGCGAACTTAAAAAATTCGGGGTAGTTTTTTTGACTACCCCGGAAACCTTTGGTCGTGTTTCACACTCCCAGGTTTCCGACCCTTCTGGGAAGGGTATGAAAACACCATTGACACACCCGCCCCATTTTTGCTTTAATTGTGAAAGAAATATTAATGGAGAGGACAATGTTATGTCACAACACGTCAAAAGCCGCTGGAACCCGCAGAAAGCTACACACACACACACACACACACACATCTAACCCGCTTCGCGGCATAATCGCGGCATTCTGCGCGTTGTTTGTCTTCAACACCCCGGCGATTGCGAATCAAGCTACTATTAATATAATGAAAGCATGGGGTGGGAATACCGGGATAACAATAGATATAACCCCCGCGAGTTGCGCCTATAAGTACAAACAATGTACCAGAACCTTTTATGATGATTATGGGTTGGGTACGTCTGATGGCGGTACTTGTACTATGTATGACCAGTACAGTGATAATTACCATGTCAAGTGCAAATGCAATGGTTGTATTGACGAGGTTAGCGTGAGCGGAGCGTATTCCGACAATCCATACTATGAATGCAATACTTGTAGCGCCGCCTGTATAGGAAATTGCACAACCGCATGCGCAGCCACTTGCAATAGGACACCCGAAACATCAAGAACAAATTTTCCACCAAGCATGCAATGCGACAAGGAAAAATCGAATAACAACCATAACCTGACGTCCGCCCAATGCATAGGAACAGCAAATGTTGCCGCCGGATGCAAAAACGCCCGCGACAGCAATGGCAATCAGATCAACCCGGAATTGCGTGGATTTCATAACGACCACAGGGCGATTGTTATGATGGTCGCAATAAAATCTGGCACAACTGCGGATTGCGCGAATTTTCGACCTACTCAATTGGAAAGCGGTAGGGATGGTTCGGTCAGAAAAATTGGCGCTTTTAATCCGACTGGTTCGCCGCTGAATGTCGTGAAACTTTGCCGGTCCGGCAAAGGTGGC
>WRJH01000017.1 GCA_009782315.1 Alphaproteobacteria bacterium | reverse complement strand
GTACCCTATACCCTGAATTGGCTGGAGGATTATTTAGACTTACATCCCTATAAAGACAAGCGGGTACATTTACCGCCTGAGAGGTGGGGTAGAAACTGCATATTATTTGAGACTGTTAGAAAATGGGCCTATAAAGAATTTGTAAAGGGCGGTTTTTTACACGGTGATTTTTTTGAAAATAAATTCGAAAGCGATTTCGCGGATGCAATTGCGACCGACCCGCCGTGGGGATTGCATATGGAAATCGGCCCCGATTTTTATACGCGCGCGATGAATGAATTCGCCCGTATTTTGAAACCGGGCGGACGTTTGGTGATACTTTCCGCGCGGGAAACGGACGTGCCGGCGCACCCGTCTCTTTGCCCCGCCGGCCAATACAACGTGCTGATACACGGGCGCAAGGCGACTTTACGGATTTTTTCCAAGTGCGCCTGAAACAGGTTTATGATATAATTATTCAGAGGTAAAAAAATATGAAGATAACATTCAAAGAAGCGCCGAAAAAAATGCTGGCGCTTATCGAAGTTCCCGAAGACGGACACGTAAAATATGAAATCGACAAAGATTCAGGCCTGCTGCGCGTCGACCGGATTCTGCATACTCCCCTGGCGTACCCTGCGAATTACGGATATTTTCCGGAAACATTGGGCGACGACGGCGATCCCCTGGATTGCGTCGTTGTGTGCAGCGCGCCGCTGCGTCCCGGCGTTCTGATTACGGCCCGGCCCATAGGCGTCCTGTTGATGAAGGACCAGGCGGGCGGCGACGAAAAAATCATCTGCGTTCCGACCGGCAAAATCGACCCGTATTATGAAAAGATTTCACGGATAGACGAATTGCCGACGTCCCTGCGCTCTCAAATCGAATATTTTTTCCAGCATTACAAAGACCTGGAACCCAAAGCTTGGTCCAAAGTCACCGGTTGGGGCGACCGCGCGCGTGCCGAAAAAATTATCATGGAAAGCATAAAGCGGACTAAAAACGCCGGTCGCAAGTCCAAAAAATAATATTGACAAACGCAATTATTGGGGATATAAATTAAATATTAACAATAGGAGACCAAAATGACAAACAGTGAAAAATTTCAATTGGCAAGGGCGGGTCTGAACAACGATCAAATAAATTACCTGGATGGATTGGGATTCACATTCGATGAAATCAATAAAATGCTGGCGGCGGGTTTTACCATCGGAGAAATTGAATTCTGCCGAATTAACGGTTTTTCGCGCATTGATATAGACACGGAAGTCGCAACCCTTATTGCCACCAAAAAAGCGGGGGCAAAAGTGGCAAAGAATAAAGAAATCCGAAACAAGGTCGCCGACGTGTTTTCCAGCAGCACCGGTTTGGATGGACTCTCGGTAAAGGATATGCCGGGGGGCGAATTGGTCAGTGGAACTCTGAAAGGCGTCGGAAAGTTAATCGGCTGGATTATCAGACCAGGTAAATAAAAAAACGCCGCGAAAGCGGCGTTAAATTATAATCAACAATCAAATCGTTTTCGGCCGTTAGGCCGACTGCGTATGAAAAATGCCCCGTAGTGTATAGGTAATACATAAGGGGCATTTTTCATACGCAATGCGGTTCGGATGGAAAAACCAACCCATTACATTCTCATCGGCATCAGTATAAACAACGAATCGGTTTTCTTGTCCGTCGATTGGAATACCGTCGGCGCCAGCGGGTCCTGCATGGCCAGTTGGAATTTGTCGCCTTCTATCTGGCCCGCGATGGACAACAGGATTTTCACATTGAAAGCTATACTGAACGTGTCGTCGCCGTTGTATTCGATGTCCAATTCCTGGGTCGCGGTTCCGTTGTCCGGGCTGCTGGCTGTTGCCACCAGTTTGTTCATCGAAAACGCCAGATGAACGGATTTAGTCTTGTCCGTGCTGGCGACGGAAACCAAATCGACCATGGATATGAATTGTTTCCGGTCTATGACGGAAATCTTGTCGTTGCCTTTGGGGATAACCACGCGGTAATTCGGATACTGCGCGTCGACCAGTTTGGACGTCAGCGTCGCGGCGCCGACGGTAAAGCGGGCTTTCGTATCAGACAGTTCCACGGTTACGTCGTCAACGTTCGCGTCTTCCAACAATTTGGACAGTTCGCCGATAACGCGGCGCGGCAGAATCACGGCCGGCATTTCTTTGGAACCCTCGGGCGCGGGCATGCTGCACAGGGCCAGGCTTTGCGCGTCGGTCGCGACGGCGGTCAACAGTTTCTTGCCGCCCTCTTCGGTTATATGGAAATAAATTCCGCCCAAGTGGTACCGCACGTCGTCGGTCGGTATCGCGAATTTGGTCTGGTTGATAAGATGCGCCAAATCGCCCGTGGTCATATTGAATTTGGTGGTCAGGTGGGCGCCCGCCATCATCGGGAAATTTTCCGCAGGCAAAGTCGGCAGTTTGAAGATGGCGCGGCCGCTGCTTACCACCAGCTGGTCGCCGGACATCTTGAATTTGATTTCCGCGTCGTCCGGCAGTTTGCGGACAATGTCGTACAGCATGTGGACCGGCACGGTAACCTTGCCGCCCAAAGTGATGTCGGCCGCGACATGTTCGACCAGTTCCAAATCGACGTTGGTCGCGGACAGCACCAGGTCGTCCTTTACCTCTATCTTTACATTCATCAGAATCGGCAGGGTCGCGCGTTTTTCAACGATAGACTGCATGTGTCCCAGCGCACGGATAAGCACTTGGCGAAATACGGAAAATTCCATAATTTGTCCTTTTATCTATATTAATCTATATTATTATGCTTAAATCCTAGCAAAAACAGCCGATTCGGGGCAAGCAGAATATTTGACAACAACTATTGACAAAATGTATTTAATGTATTATATTATAAGTATGAGAATGTTAATCCTGATCTTTACCGTCTGGTCATTGCTTTTTGCGCTGCCCCTGGCCGCACAGGAATACAATCACAATGCGCCGGACAAACACTTTCCCCCGTCCGGGCTGTTTCACCTGTATCTGGGCGTCAATATGGCGACATCGGAATATACGGAACCGGATATAGGCGTAACGCACAACGCCATATACTTTCCCGGACTGGTCGCGAAAATCGCGATGGAAAACCCGGACAAAATTCCCGTATTCGCGTCATTGCGGTACAGATATCAAAACGGCACCTATAATTACAACGGATATCTGCAAGATTTGTCGGGCCGCCGGACCAGTTATTCGGAAACCGCCCTGCCCGTGGCCAAATACGACGCGGAATTTTTGGCGGGCGCGCTGAACGGTCGGTTTCGGGCGTTCGCCGGCGTCCAGTATGAAAACTATATGGACAACGGTTATACCATAAACAGAAACTTTTATAAAAGAACGCGCGAGTCTGTATATGGAGTTTTGGGAGTCGGCGCAAAGCACCATTGGGAAAATTATCGCAGTTTGGAACTGGTCTTGAAAGCGAAATCGCTGGTCAAGGGAACGCATGAAAGCCGCATGTCGGACCTGGGCGGAGTATGGAAAGGCGCCGGCACGATATCCAAAGACCAATCGGACGTCCTGCGGTTCGAAGTTTCCGCGGAATACCAATATGAAATGCTGTGGATAGAGCCGTATTTTTCACACACGCAGATATCGGCGACCAAAGACGCGACTTTCACCCTGTCTAACGGCACGACGGGCCGCATCAGCGAACCCGCCAACACCACGGTCGAATTCGGAATCAATATAGGGATACGGTTTTAATCAAAAAACCGGGCGGATTTATATCCGCCCGGTTTTCTACCGAATTAAAACAACATTTCATCCACGACTTCGTTTAAACGTCGGTTCATGAATTCCGGGTCGTCCTTCCGGCCGGGCGCGCCCTTGTCCGATAACGCCGTCTGGCACGGATGGTCGTCGGCCAGCCAGTTGGTCAGCAAATCCGAAGAAAGCAATCCGATGCCCGCGCCCGCCGCAATAGACAAACCCCCGGTAAACGGCGCCAATATCAACCCGATTCCCGTTGCCGTAACCGCCTTGTTAACAACGGCGCTGCGGTTGATTTTCAAATCCGGTTCCGCCATGTTGCCCGTGAATTCCATGGAATTGACGACGTTCCCGGACACGGATAATTTCAGACCGCGCACGGGCGTCGCGACGATGGATGCCTGCAGCGTCTCGCGGCCCAAATCGGCATAACCCTGGGCGCGGATATTGACTTCGCTTGTTTCCACCGCGACACCGCGTTCCGTTTCCGCGCGGCCGTCCCGTATCCGCAAATTAAGGGCGGCGCAGTTTATGCGTATAACCTCTTCGGTATTCTTTCGTACGACGTTCGTCACGTTGTCGCGCAGAACGGTCAGCGAATCCTTCCCGTACAGATAATCCCGCGCGTCGCGCAGCGCGCGCCCCTTGCCCGTCGAAGCGCCGACTATCCGCCCGTTTATATTCGACATAAATCCGGACAGGTCGCGGCCGCTGGTTTCAAAGGCAAATTCAAATCCGCCCGGCAGCCCGGTCAGGAAGTTATGCGTGCGCAGTTCGGTCAGCAAATCGCCCACAACAATGTCATGCCCGCGGCCGGCGGCCCGCGCGTGCAATATGCCGTCTTCTTCGCGCGCCTGCACGCTTCCGATTATTTCCCCGCCGCCCATTTCGGCGATTGCGCGGACGGATGCCTCGCCGTCTTTCAAAACCGCGCGGGCGATTATTTCGCGCACGGCCAGTTCCCGGTAAACAACCAGATTCCTGACATCCAAAGACAAATCGACATTGGCAAGCCACGCCAGTTCAGGATACAGCGGGGTATCCTTGAACACGTTCAGTTCGCGGCCGACAGGCCGGACCCACGGCGGATTTTCCGGACGGTAAATATCCGGCGCAACTTGTTTCAGATTGATATTGTCGGACCGGACGCTTGCGGTGACGGACGGTTTTATGCCCTTCCAATTGAATTCGCCGGAAACATGCAAATCGTTGCCGCCGGATTTGAATTCCGATTTGCGGACAACCAGTTTGGAATGGTCCATTCCGCCGGATATATCCAAATCGAATTTCGGAATTTCCGGAAAATCCATATTCAGAATGGCGCCGACCCTTTTAATGTCGTAAACGGTCCCCGTAATTATGAAATCTATCGGAATCTTGCTGGTCATCTCTAACGCGCCGTGCGCGACCAGGCGCATCGGCCGGCCCGCCACGGCTATGCGGACGGGATACACCTTGCGGCCCGCGTCCAGTTCGGAAAACGTGACGATGAACGATGTCTCGCTTCTGTCTTTTTCAATAGACCCGCTATATTCCACGGCGTCTTCGTGCCTTTTGTATCCGATGCGCGCATGCGACAGCGACCATTCTTCCGTGCCGGACGGGTGTTCGTACGTAATGCGCGGGTTGACCAGTTCTATGGTTTCCAATCCGAAATTCAAATCAAACGGAAACCGGTCGTCTGCTTCGGCCGAAACGTTCGCGGATTCAGATTCCCGGTCCGTTTCTATCGATAGGTTTCCGTTTTCGTTTTCTTCCAGAAACATCCGCATATTGACCAGGCGCAATTCCATGGCGGCCGGCTGTCCGGAAAACAGCGACAAAAGGTTCAGCGTCACGACGGCGGATTCGACCAGAACGCCGTCCGGATTCTTGGCCCAGTCCGCGTTCGCTATGCGCACGTCCGAAAGCGTCGCCCGCGGGCGCAGCGACAGCCGCCACGCGACGTTGCCCCTTATTTCCACCGACAGTCCGGTCGCGGCGCGAATGCCCGACGTTATGTCTTCGCGAAACGCGTCCAGGTCGATTTTCGACAAAGCGATAAACAGCGATATGACGAATATCACGAACGCCAGCGTGAACGCGCGAATGATGAATTTGGCCGCGCGGCGGCGGCGGCTGTTCTTTTTTCCGGCCGCGCGTTTAAGCAGGCGCAGAATCTTTTCGCCCCTTGCCTTTATCAAATGATTATGGCCCTTGCGGCCTTTATTTTTTTTGGTCATTTTCATCAAATCCCAATAATCCCAAAATTGGTTTCATAAATTCCGGCAGCTGGGCGCGTATGGTCATTTCGCGTCCCGTTCCCGGATGCCTGAAGGTCAGCTGTTCCGCAAACAGAAACAGATTGTCCGATTCTATCATCGCGCGCAGGCCGCCCTGTTCTTTTTCCTGGCCGTACAGCGTGTCGCCGACAATAGGCGCTCCAATCGAAAACGCCGCGTGCAGGCGCAACTGATGCGTGCGTCCCGTTTCCGGCATAAAACGAACCCATGCCAGAATTCCGGAAAGTTCCGCCAAAACCCTGTATCTGGTCACGGCATTTTGCGGGCGCAGCCCCGTTTCCGCTTTGAACGCCGCGGCCTCTTCCTTGTCGAACACGCGGCCGCGCGTCATAAAATTGTCTATCACGCCGCGTTTGCTTTTCGGTACGCCGGAAAGCAGCGCCAGGTATTCCTTGCCCGCGGCCTTTGATTGGAATTCCGCGGCAAGCGCCTGGGCCGCCCGCTGATTCTTTGCCAGAACTATGACGCCGGACGTTTCGCGGTCCAGCCTGTGGACCAACAGAATATTGTCGTGCGGAAACAGCGCGGCGGCCATTTTGTCCAGCGATTTTTTTATTCCGGTTCCGCCCTGGACCGCCAGGCCCGCAGGCTTGTCAAACGCGACGATGTCTTCGTCGTCGTGTATTATTCGCTTTCGCAGCTTTTCCAAATCGGCCATGGAAAATTTTCCGCCGGATTCGGGGCGCGGCTCTTTTACTTCGGTCTTTGCCGCTGCGGCGGCGGCCGGCGGAATCCGAACCATGTCGCCCGCGTGCAGTATTTCGTTACCGCGGACGCGTCCGGCATTTATCCTGATTTGTCCGGTGCGGCAAAGCTTTCTGAATTCGCCGATGGAAAGCCGCGGATAATGACGCGCGAACCAGCGCGCTATGCGAATTCCGTCTTCGGTCGGTGAAACTTTTACAGGTTCCATAACTAGTTAAAAACTATCCTTATGCTGTTTCTGCCGTCATGTGCGCTGCAATCCGACGGGTCCGCATCCGCCCCGCTGTATTTGCCGTCGGACGCCTGAAAGCCGAACGATTCTATCCATGCCTTTGTCTTGAAATACTGACAGTCGGATTGGTTCAGGCCCGTGATGGTCAGAACGAACAGACGCGGGTCGGCCGGATATGTGGAAAGCATGTAATCGCCGTTATAGGGATTTTTGTTCGATATTCCGATCGCCGCGAATATGGTGCCGTTGTCGATGCCGGAAAAATCGTCGTACCCGCCAAGCAAAGACCGCACGCCGGTCACAATCTGGGTCACCTGGTCTTGGACGGCGCTGCGGTTGGCGCTGCGCATGGCGGCGGTGACCATCGCGATGGCCGCGACGGTTATGACGCCCATTATCGCCAGAACGCCCAGCATTTCTATCATGGACCGGCCCGATTGCTCGCGTGCGATATGGTTCGCAAATCGTATTTTCATTTTGTTCCCTTTTCTTTTGGATTTTTTCAACTATAATATTACCATAAGCGGGTATAAAATGCAATTCCAGACTCTGATTGAAAATGTTCCTGGCCTTCCGGGCGTATACCAGATGTTCGGCGACGACGGGGCGCTTTTGTACGTGGGCAAGGCGAAAAATCTGGCCGCCCGCCTGCGCCAGTACGCCAATATGGACAAACTGCCCTATAATACGAAATTAATGCGGTCCCAGGTCGCAAGCATTGAAATCATAACGACCAAGACAGAGGCCGAAGCGCTGATTCTGGAATCCGACCTGATAAAGAACAAGCGGCCGAAATACAACATCCTTTTGACCGACGACAAGATGTATCCGATGATGGCGCTGTCGCTGGACGAATATCCGCGGCTGTTCAAATTCCGGGGACGCGCGAACCAGAAACGCGACGTGTTCGGCCCGTATTCGTCGGTAACCGCGCTGCACGAATCTTTGAAACTGATTCAAAAAGTCTGCCGGCTGCGCACTTGCAACAATTCCTATATGAAAAACCGCACCCGGCCCTGTTTGTTAAACCAGATTGGACGGTGCAGCGCGCCATGCATGAAAGGCGGCGAACAGTATAACGACAATGTAAAGCTGGCCCGGCGGATACTTTCGGGCGATGCGGCATCCGTTATACGCGACCTGTCCGCGCAAATGGACGCGGCCAGCAAAAACATGGATTTCGAGGCGGCCGCCGAATTTCGCGATAAAATCCGCGCATTGTCCGAAACCGCGCAAAGGGGACGGCGGCGCGGCGGTTGCGCAGACTATTTCGCCGGGGATTTTTCGGGTGCGCCCGCAATTGTCATCGAACGCGTGCGCGACGGCGAAATCATATCTAACCAGATTATATATCCCGCCCGCGCGGGCGACATGTCGCCGTCGGATATTATGGAACACACGATATTGTGGTTTTATGGCAACCAGGAACCGGAAACCAAGATTCCAATAATAACGAATATAAAGACAGATTTGCTTTCTTCGGTTCTTGGGCCCCGGCTTTCGGTTCGCGAAAACGATTTGGAAATCAAGAAACTGTTAAATCAAATATCCCTGAATCGCAAAGTATTCGGCGCGCGGGAAATCAAATGGGCGGAAACCGTCCGGGAATTGGAAAACTGGCTGGGCGTTAAAATCGACCGGGCGGACGTTTTCGACAATTCGCACTTGTTCGGCACGAACCCCGTCGGCGCGATGATTGTCTTCGGGGCGGCGGGTTTTATGAAAAAAGAATACCGGCATTATAAGTTACAGGACAATGCCCGCGCCGGCAACGACGTCGGCATGATGGAGGAGTTCTTGACGCGGCGGTATGAAAACGGGGCGCTTGAAAACACTCTGCTGATTGTCGACGGCGGACGGACGCAATGGAACGTCGCGAAAAAAGTTTTGAAAAAGCTGGGGCTGGAAATTCCGGTGCTGGGAATCACCAAAGGCGAAAAGCGCGATGGCGATGAAAGTTTCATAATGCCGGATGGCACGCTTAACAAATCGCTTTCCAAAGATTCGAAATTGTTCCTGCTTTTGCGCGCCGTTCGGGACGAAGCGCACAGATTCGCGATTACGTTCCATAAAAAGACCCGCGCGAAAAGCGCGACCGCCGGCGCGCTGGATGAAATCGACGGAATCGGCGCCGCGCGGCGCCGGGCGCTGTTGCGTCATTTCGGGTCTGTAAAGGGAATCGCGGACGCGGATGCGGCGGCGCTTTCCAAAGCGCCCGGCATATCGCCGGAACTTTCGAAAAAAATCTATTTGTATTTCCACCCGGAAATCGATTAAGATGCAAAAAAAAAGGACTAACTATGAAAACATTTGTAAATTCACTAACCGCGTTTCGTTTCGTTGCGGCGTTCGCGATAATCCCGTGCTTTATATACGAATTTTTCGGACTGGCGTTCGTTTTATTTCTTTTGGCCGCAATAACGGATTTTTTCGACGGGTATCTGGCCAGAAAATTTAAAGTCGCGACAAAACTGGGCGGCGTCATGGACCATATCGCCGACAAGTTTCTGATTGCGATAACTTCCATTCTGATTGCCATGCTGTGGCCAATGTGGTTTATATCCGTTCCGGTTATTTTGATGCTGTGCCGGGAACTTTACGTGTCGGGTCTGCGCGAATTCGTCGGAACGCAGAAAAAAGAACTGCCGGTCGGTATGGGCGGAAAAATCAAAACATTCGCACAGATGACGTCGCTGGGCGGATTTTTGCTTTTGATATACGCGGCGCCTTTGGTGCAGAACGCAGGTCTACTGTATTACGCCTGGATGACCTGTGGCATACTGTTGTGGATTTCGTTTGTTCTGTCCGTAATTTCCGCCGGAATCTATACGAAAAGCTTTTTGAAAAAGATATAAACTAAATAAAAAGGCGGATTTATATCCGCCTTTTTATTTGCATTCGTCGATCATCTGTTGGATGTCGGCGGCCAAAACCAAATCCGTTCCCTTCATTTTTTCAATCTGGGAAAGGCCGTACAAAACCGTCGCATGGTCGCGGCCGCCGATAAGACGTCCGATATCGGCCAATGATAATCCCGTTGCGGATTTCAGCGCCGCGAACATAATCTGACGCGCGCGCACGACGCCGCGCGTGCGCGACGGCGACGTCACATCGTCGAACGACACGCCCAGTTTCGCGCACATGTTCTTTACCATGACAATCGGCGTTTTTTCGGGGCGCAAAGAATCGGCCAAAAGGCGTTCCGCAATTTCCAATGTCACGTCCGACCCCATCATTTCGCGCCATGCGGAAATTTTTTTCGAAAGTCCTGCGACAATATGCCCGTTGGCGGACGCGCGCGCGGAAAGCATTTCGGCGACGTCCGATTTCACGCCCGCGCGGCAAAGCATGTTTTTGCGAACCGTTTTGTTCGGCCCGACCAAATCGACAACCAGACCCGACGCCAGAACGGACTGCATGCGGCGGTCGAACCCGGTCAGCATGCTGGGTGCCGCATTAGCGGTCAAGACAACGTTTTTGCCGTCACGCGCCAATTCCAAAATCAGCGTCAGGAATTCTTCGGATGTTGCGCGCTTGCCGCAAAGCGTATGAACGTCGTCCAGCACGAACGTGTCGCAGTTGCGAACGAAATCTTTAAACGCGAATATGGTGCGTTCTGTAATCGCGCGCTGGAATTCCGATACGAACTGCGCACCGGACATCATCAAAGTGCGACCCGCGGCCGAATCGTTCAAGCATTGCAAAAGCAAAGATTTGCCGCAGCCTTCGCCGCCGTATATGAACAGCGGTGAAAAACTGACCGCGCCTGCGGCGGCTTTTCTGCATGCCGTGACGGCAAACGCGTTTTCTTCGGATAATATGAAATCGTCGAATCCAACGGATTTGTCCGGCGCGGCCACGCACATAACCGGCGCGTTGTAATGCGGCGCCGCCGTGTTGTCGTTAATCGGCACGACCGGCGCGGCGATTCCCGCGCCCGCGCGCACTTCGGCGGTCATTCCGAATTCGGCGGCGGCCGCGCGCAATATATGAAGATATGCGGATTTGATAAAGTCGGCGGAAAACTGGTTTGCGGCGACGAAATTGGCGGACGCGCCGTCGACCGTTCCGCGCAGCGGCGCAATCCATGTTGCATGCGCGCCCGCGTCCATTTTCGCTTTCGCGGAATCCTTTATGACGTCTATGCCGACGCCCGCATGATTCCTTACCGCTGTCATCATCGCCTTTCTCCTTTCCCAAAGAAAGTGATTAAACTTAAATTAGAGTATAAAAACCACCCAACACTAGTTACATAGTATTACACTCTTCTTCTCCTGATATGCTGGGGAAAAATAATCCCGGATACCTGATGGGAAAGTTATAATAAAAAAAAGCGATTGCAAGTTTTTATACTTAAATTTTTTTTAATATTTTACTTGCCACCGATTCGGTTTCAACATGAATTTCGCGCGCTGTATATACACAGGTTTATTATGCCTTTACATATCCGCCGTCGGTTTTCCGAACCCGCCCGCACAGTTCCAGCATTACCAGTTCGCGTCTTGTCTCTGCCGTGCTTTTTTTGACAAGTTCTGCCAACACAGATTCCTGAATGGGAATAATTCCAATACGGTCCAACAGTTCCGTATTCGATTCGCTCTTTTCGGATTTTAATTCTTTTATTTCAAAAAAATCGGACGGCCCGGTGCACATTCGTGCCTTGTTTTCCTTTATCAGCCTGTTCGGACCGGCGCTGCGCGAATCGGACGGATGGCCGGGAATGGCGAAAACCGGGCGTTCGAACTCCATCGCGAATCCGGCGGTGGACATGCTGCCGGACTTTTCGTCCGCTTCGCCCAGGATAAGTTTGTCGCCCAATCCGGCGATTCCCCTGTTTCTTTGGACAAAGTTCGCCCTGTCCGGCACGTATCCGACGGGCATTCTGGAAACTATCAGGCCGCGTTCCGATATCCGGTGATAAAGTTTTTCATTTTCCAGCGGCCATATATAATCCGCGCCGCCGGCCAAAACCGCGATTGTACACGAATCGGCGCCTGCGGAAAGCGCCCCGGTGTGCGCCGCAGTATCCGTGCCCATCGCCATGCCGGACACGACCGCGTATCCGTTTGACGCGAATTCGCGCGCCAAATCGGATACGAATTTCATTCCGGCGCCGGTCGCATGGCGCGTGCCGACTATGCTGACGCTGGGCTTTTTCAAAGTTTCCAAATCTCCGCGGACGGAAACCACCGGAGGACGGTTTTTGAAACTTTTTAATTTATCGGGATAGTATTCTGAATCCTCGCATATATACCGTATGCCCAGTTTCGCGGCGGCATCCATTTCGCGCTTGACCGAATCGATATATTCCACAGTGCAATTCAACGAATCGGCGGCGGCGGCGGGCGACCCGAATTTATTCACCAATTCGGCGTACTTCACCGGCCCAATGCCCGGCGTGCGAAATATAAGAAGCTTATGGAATATGTCGTTCATTGGTGGCTGGTGGCTCGTGCTGGTGGTTCGTGGTTCGGTAATTACAAAATCTTTATCTTGCTATCGGTGGTATTGGTTCGGCGGTTGTTATACTACCAGTCACCAACCACCAGCCACCAATTATTTTTTCCATTTCCATTCGATTTTCGATTCCGTGCCATTGATTAAACGTTTGATGTTTTCGCGGTGCGCATAAAATCCCAACGCGGACACAATCAGACACGAGGCGCCAATATTGAATCCCGCCGCAAATCCCAAAAACGGCAATATAGTCAAAACGACCAAAGACCCGCCGGACGAATATCCGGTGCCAAGCGCAATTATCAGCCAGTTCAATCCGCTTGCCGCAAATATAATCGGATTTGTGGCCAGAACGAAACCCAGCATGGGGCTGATACCCTTGCCGCCTTTGAATGAAAGCCATATTGGAAAAATATGACCGGCGACGGCGGCGGCGCCGCAAAAAGCGCCAAAGTCATGTCCGACAAAATACCAGCCAAGCAAGGCGGCCAGCATTGCCTTGGCCATATCCAAAATCCACGTCGCGCCCGCCAGTTTGAATCCGCCGACACGCATGACGTTTGTGGCGCCGGTGCCGCCGGAACCGACTTTTCGAATATCGCCCTTGCCCGCCAATCTGGTCAAAAGCAATCCGAACGGGATAGAGCCCAGTAAATATGAGATTGTTAATAATATGGCGTATAACATGATACTTTACTCCTTGTTGTTAAAGTCATAGGGCATAAGGCATAAGGCATATGCGTTTTGTATTTTTGGGAATTATTTTCATCAATCTCATAATTATTATGCCCTATGCCTTATGCCTTATGCCTTAATTATTTGACTTTTCCGTTATCAATATATAGAATAACCGCGATAACACTATAATAAAAGGAAAAAAAGTGGCAAATCATAAATCGTCAAAAAAGCGCATTCTGGTGACGGCCAAAAAGAACACGGTCAACACCGCCCGCAAAAGCGCCGTCAAAACCTATGTCAAAAAAGCCGTGAAAGCCATCGCGACCGGCGACAAACCGGCGGCCGTGGCCGCAACCCGCACGGCGGAATCGAAAATCATGAAGGCGGCCGGCAAGATTATGCCGAAAAAACGCGCCGCGCGCAAGGTATCGCGCCTGACCAAAAAATTAAACAAAGTTGCGTAAACATCCAAATCCGGCGAATGCCGGATTTATTCATAATGAACCAGATATCTGAAATTTTACGGTTTGATAATCTGTTGTCCGACGATTTTGCGGACGGCGTATCCCCCCTGGCCCGTTTTTTATCCGGCCGGACCGACGCCGTGCCGGACGTCCCCGGCGCGATTGCTTCCGACATCGTGGCAATGCGCGACGCCTTGCGCGCAAAATTCGGCGATGATAAAGACGGGCTTGATTTCTGCGTTGCGGCGATGGGGCGGCTGGCGGCCAAACGGTTTGCCGGAAAGTCGCAAGGGTATGTCGCAACGAATGCGGCGCTTTCCAGACTGGCCGCGACTATTTCGCAAAAGCGGCCGATTATATTCACATTCTGTTTCGGCGGATATAAAAACCATAATTCACCGGATTATCCGGAACCCGGATGGGCGGAATTTTTTGCCGTGCGGCATATTGTGAAATATCTGTCCCCTATTATAAAAAATTATAAACACGGGATAATTATTGAATTCGAGACCGAAGAAGTCGCGATACATTTCAATAACGTGCCCCAGGCCGAAACGGATAAATATACCGCCGCCTTCGGAAAGCTGCTGGAATATTTCGCGGCGCGCACCGGCATTGATTTCCGCCTTGCCATGGCGCGGGATTTGTATCCGGGCGGCGTATCTGCGCTGAACGAATTAATAGAACAGAAAATCGGGACTTATGAAAAAATATTTTCCGAACTGTCCTTGGGCGAACAGGCCAAATGGATACAGCGCGCCGAAAACAATTTTATGATACGCGGAATAAAAGACTATACGAACGCATCGCCCGCCGAAATCGCCGCGGCCGCGAAACGCGCGCGGATTATAAACGAAGCGTTCCTGGATGCGGACTATGCGCTCCGCGCCGAATGGTTCGATGCGGAAAACCGGATTCTGATTTGCGGAACATGGGGATTTATGCCAAGCGCCAGTCCGACGGAATTTTCATTGCACATAATGTCCACGGCCAGCAGCATAACCGATTTCTGGATTGGAACGGGCGTGCTGGACGGGACGCATAAAAACATATTGTCAAAAACGCAATGGGACGCGGCCAAGGGCGGAATCGAATACGTCGACGTCGATTCCGATTTGAAACAGATATCGAAAAATTTCGAAAAAATACCGGTTGTGAAATAAAAACCCTGGCATTGCCGGGGTTTTAATAATCGTAAGTTTGGTTATTTATTTGGCATATATTCGACCCAATTTCCCATGTCGTCCTTACAAAGGATTCTACTGGTACCAGCCTTGTAACAATCCGCTGCCTCTCTAGTATTATTATCTGCTGGTTTTTCTGCCACAGCGATTTGTTCAACCACAATATCGGCCTTTGCCGTCGTCGCATTGGTCCGTGTCGCCAGCTGGGCGTTCGCGGCGGATATTACCATCAGCATCGCGCCGGTAAGTATTAATGTTTTTTTCATAAGGTTCTCCTTTTGGGTTATGTAGGGGCGCGGGGGAAAGGGCCCCCGCATTTTTTTGGGGCGGTTTTCCGCGCCCCCCCCACTTTTCTTCTTGGTC
>WRJH01000016.1 GCA_009782315.1 Alphaproteobacteria bacterium | reverse complement strand
TTCGACCGAAGCGATGGTGACCATCGACGTCAATTCTTCCCGCGCGATAAAGGAAAAGGATATCGAGGCGACCGCGCTGAACACCAATCTGGAAGCGGCCGAAGAAATCGCCCTGCAATTGCGCCTGCGCGATTTGGCGGGAATTGTCGCGATTGACTTCATAGATATGGAAGAGGAAAAAAACAACCGCAAGCTGGAAACCAAAATGCGCGAATATATGAAGCGCGACCGCGCGCGGACCCAGGTCGCGCGTATAAACACGTTCGGCGTTTTGATGATGTCGCGCCAGCGTTTGCGCTCTTCGTTTACGGAATCCAGCTATGTCCAGTGCCCGCATTGCCAGGGCGCGGGCGTGGTGCCGTCCATCCAGACCGCCGCGGTTATAATGTTCCGTCACCTGCAGGAAAAGCTGCTTGCGAAATCCGCGCAGAAAATCATAATGACGGTGCCCAGCGACGTGGCGGTTTATCTGCTGAACGTCAAACGCGACGAATTGCACGCGATGGAGGAAAAGTTCAGCACGGACATTGTGATTATCGGCGACGATTCCATGCTGAATATCGAACAGTACCAGATACAGCGCGTCCAACCCGAAGCGGCGAAAACGGACGACATCTTGACCGCGCACGCGCCGTCGACGGATGCGAAAAAGAAAAACGCGGAACATACCAAAACGCGCGAAGCGGTGAAAACCGGCAACCCTCGAAAGCGTCGCGGCGGCCGCGGCCGCGGCAAAGCAGCGCCTGCGAAAAAGAAAACCCTGCTTCAAAAAATATTGGGATAATTGTAGGGGCAAATAATCATTTGCCCCTTTTATTTTTTTTCGTTATCATTATTTTAATGAAAAAACTCCGCGTTCTCTTTTATGCCGTATGCCTTATGCCTTACGCCTTGTTTGCGCGCGCGGACGACCGCCGTCTGATACAGGACACCGAAATCGAATCCGTGCTGCAGGAACTTATCGAACCGTTGGCGGCGGCGGCCGGAATGCCCCCCGGACGTCTGCGCGCGCATGTCATAAACAACGACGAATTCAACGCGTTCGTCATGGCGGGCGAAGACATTTTTATACACAGCGGACTGATTGCTCGGATTGAATCGCCGATTGCTTTCCAGGGTGTGGTCGCGCACGAACTGGGCCACATGTCCGGCGGGCATATCGCCCAGATGTCGGACCGCGCGCGCGCCGAAATGATACGTTCTATGATTGTCCAGGCGCTGGGCGTCGGCATGATGGTCGCGGGCGGAAATCCGTCGGCCGGCATGGGCGTTGTTGCGGGCGGACAGGGCATCCAGAAAACGGGCATGCTGTCATTTAACCGCGAAGAGGAACGCCTGGCCGATTATGCGGCGGTCGATTTGATGGCAAAAGCGGGGGTCGACCCGAACGGTCTGCTTATTGCGTTAAAGCAAATGAACGACATGATGGACGCGGCGGAAAAACGTATCGATCCGAACCGCGCGGCGCATCCGTTTACTTCGGAACGAATAAAGTACACGCGGGAAAAAATTTCCCAGCTGGGCAAGTTTTCCAAAAAACCGGAAAATCCGAATTATGTAATGGTGCGCGCGAAAATAATCGGATACTTGTGGCCGGCGGACCGCGTGGCCATGGTTTATCCGGCGTCCGACAAATCGGTTGCGGCGGATTACGCGCGGACGATTTCCGCAATGCGCGCGGGAAATTTGACCGCGGCGCGAACGGGCGCGTCGGCGCTGATTGCGGCGCGTCCGCGGAATCCTTATTTTCATGAACTGTTGGGCGACATAGAATATCAATCGGGAAATTATGACGAAAGCGTCCGGGCGTACGAAAAATCGCTTTCGATAAAAAAAGATTCGCCGCAAATCCAAACCGCGCTGGCGCTGGTCTTGACGGAGCGCCGGGCGGCGAATGATGCCGACCGCGCGGTGGAAATGTGCAAGCGCGCGCTGATTTCGTCGCCGTCGCCGTTTGCGTATTGGGTGTTGTCGCGGGCGGAAAATATTCGCGGGAACAAGGGTGTCGCGGATTGGGCGATGGCGGAATTTTACAGCATGAACCGCGATAAAGACAAAGCGAAAACATTCGCAAAGCGCGCACAGGCGGCATTGCCGCCGGACAGTCCGGAATATATCAAGGCCGGAGAGCTGCTTTAACAGGCGTACGTGTTCTTTATGGAATGAACTATGCCGCCGGATACCACGAAATGGTCGAAAAATTCAATGCCCAGCGCGTCAAGTTTTTGTATGACGACTTCGGTCGCCTTTTTATCCGAATCCGAAAAACTGGTCAGACGGCTTGGGTGATTGTGTATCAGCGCGACGCATTTCGCGTTCAATGCGACCGCGCGTTTCGCTATCTCTATCGGATACACTTCGGCGTAATCGGCGGCGCCTTTCGAATGGATTTCGGCTTTGATTAACTGGCGGTGCTTGTCCAGATACAGAACGTGAAATTCTTCGGTCAGCTTGCCGGACAGTTTCATGCGGCAATAATTTTCAAACGCCTTGTAATCCACGAATATCGGCGTGTTCTTCATTGTGTTTTCATAATCGATCAGGATTATTTCGCGCGCGACCTTGATTAACACCGCGGCGGACGCGCCAACACCCGGCACGGATTCCAACCGTTCAACGGGTGCGCACAACAGGTCGTGTATGTTTCCGAAAACGCGCAGCAATCCGTGCGCGATGGGTTTGACATCCTTGCGCGGTATGGCATACGACAGCAAAAGTTCCAACAATTCGTATTCGGCAAGTTTGTCGGATAAAAACTTTTCGCGTAAGCGCGCGCGGTGACCGTGACGGTAATTTGTCGGACTTTTATCCATTTATTTTTTCCGTGAATATAACCGCGCCGTCTTCGGTGATTCCGATTGTATGCTCCCACTGCGCGGAAAGCTTTCCGTCCGCCGTGCGCGCGGTCCAGCCGTCCGCGTCTATGACGCATTCACGGACGCCTTGGTTTATCATGGGTTCGATTGTGAACACCATGCCGGGAACCATTTTAACCCGGTCCAGTTTCGGTTCGTAAAAGTGACAGATTTGCGGTTCGTCGTGCATTGTTTTCCCGATGCCGTGGCCGACGAAGTCGCGCGAAATGGAATATCCGTGCGGTTTTACGACTGATTCGATTACGCGGCCGATTTCGGAAAGCGGAACGCCCGGGCCGCATGCGGCGATCGCGCTGTTCATTGCGTCCTGGGCGGCCTGTACAAGTTTGCGCGCAGGCGTGGATACGTTTCCAATCATGAACATGCGGCTGGCGTCGGCGTGGAACCCTTTGTATTCCGCGGTCAAATCGACGTTTACAATATCGCCGTCTTTCAATATTATTTCATCGTTTGGAATGCCGTGAACGATTACGTCGTTGATTGACGTGCAGCAATGCGCGGGAAATCCGTGGTATCCCAACGAAGACGACCGCGCGTTTTCCGCGCGCAAAAAATCCGCAACCATTTTGTCTATGCCGCCGGTGGAAATTCCGGGCGCGATATGGGGCGAAATAAATTCGAAACACCGCGCGACGATGTCGCCGCTGGCGCGGATTTTCTTGAAATCTTTGGGTGGATATACGCTTGGTGTCATTCGCAGATATTACAACCAAAATTCCTATTAATCAAGGCTTAAAAAAACTGACGCCTTTCATAATCTAGGGTCTCTTACACCCTTTATTAGAACACAAATATGGATCACCAACATATTCTTCCCCATTATCATTTCCATCATCATTATAAAATATCGCGAGCGTGCAGCCATCAGGTAATTTTCTGTACGCTCTATCTTCGATGATTGTTATTGTCGGACAATCGCCGATAAAATCAAATATCACTTCTTTCTCATGCATATGGACTATGAAAGCCGTTTGATATGTTAGCGTGTGCACTGTTAACCCACGTTGCTCTTCAGGGATATAAATTGCTTGAATCATATTTTGATCAAACGGCTTTTTAAAATCTGCGAATGCTGTATTGGTAATTGCCAGCAATAAAAATAGTAAAAATACATTTCTCATAGTACAAATTGTAAAACTTGCACTTATTAATGTCAATTTATTTCCAGCCTAGATATTTTAAGGGGTCTATTATTTTGTTTTTGTCTCCATTTTCTCTAACTTCAAAATGAAAATGGTTTGTCATTTTATCACTGTATTTTAATCGAAGGTCTTGGTTATATCCAATCAAATCGCCTTTCTTAACTTGTGTTCCCGGTTTTATAGATGGTTTAACGTAAAAATATAAATTTGTGTTTCCGTTCGTATCCTTGATGTTTAATCCGGTAAATCTTGAATCTTCTGGATACGGTGCATGCGCCCATCTGAATTCTCCATCGTTCAAAGCATAAACAGGTGCGCCCGGTCCATTAATAAAATCGACACCGGCGTGTGAATATCTGGTGCCGTCACGCCTTTCTCTGCTGGCTCCAAATGCTCCATTGCCTTCTCCGTCTTGTCCGCGGATTCTGGGTTTTTGTCGCGCCGTATCGCTTGCCGGTTCGTTTTCAGAATAATCTTCTGCGGTTAATGTCAAATAATTACTCATTGGTTTTATCCTTTTTTTTATGCAAAAACCCGCCAAAGGCGGGTTAAAAAAACAACGGGCAAAGGCCCGCTTTATTTCAGTGACATCATATCATAAACGGATAAAAAAATCAATCGGAAACTTGAAATTACAGCCATGTGCACTATTTGTGAATAAAGTCTAAAAGATAACCGTAACGTAATATGATAAAATTATCAAAAGAGGGCGCACGATGGAACAGCAAGAACAAATAAAAGCATTGGAAAAATTCACGACCGACTTTACGGAACTGGCCGGTCGCGGCCGGCTGGACCCTGTAATTGGCCGCGACGAAGAAATCCGCCGCGCGGTCCAGGTACTGTCCCGCCGCACTAAAAACAATCCTGTGCTGATTGGAAATCCCGGCACCGGAAAAACCGCGATTGTCGAAGGCCTGGCCAACCGGATTATCGCGGGCGACGTGCCGGAAAATTTATTGAACAGGCGCGTTCTGTCTTTGGATTTGGGCGCGATGATTGCCGGCGCGAAGTTCCAGGGCGAATTCGAAGAAAGAATGAAAGCCGTCCTGAAAGAGGTAAAGGATTCGAACGGCCGGATAATCCTGTTTATCGACGAACTGCATACTCTGGTCGGCGCGGGGCGCGCAGGCGGCGCGATGGATGCCGGCAATTTGCTGAAACCGATGCTGGCGCGCGGCGAACTGCACGCGATGGGCGCGACGACACTGGACGAATACCGCGAATATATCGAAAAAGACCCCGCATTGGCGCGCCGGTTCCAGCCGGTGTTTGTGGACGAACCGTCTGTGGACGATACTATTTCCATACTGCGCGGATTAAAGGAAAAATACGAAGGCCATCACGGCGTGCGCATTGCGGACGCGGCGATTGTCGCGGCGGTGCGGCTTTCCGACCGGTATATATCGGACCGGTTTCTGCCGGACAAGGCGATAGATTTGATGGACGAAGCAGCTGCGCGCGTTCGCATAGAAATATCATCGAAACCGGAAAAGCTGGACGAAATAGACCGCCGCATGATGCAGCTGAAAATCGAACGCAGCGCATTGCAAAAAGAAAAAGACGCCGAATCAAAATCGCGTTTGAAAGAATTGGAAAAGCAATTGGCGGAAATAGAATCGCAAAGCGAAAACCTGACCGCCCAGTGGCAGTCCGAACAAAAGAAAATGCACGCGCTGACCGACGCCATTACGGAATTGGACGATGCAAAGGCGGCGGTTGCATCCGCAATGCGCGCCGGCGATTTTGAAAAGGCGTCGGCATTGCAATACGGAAAAATTCCGGAATTGGAAAAACAAATCGCCGCGTTGGAAAAAAACGAATCCGCGGCGGAATACAAAACCGTGACGCCGGAACATATCGCGGGCGTCGTGTCGCGCTGGACTGGAGTTCCGGCGGACAAGATGACGGGCGACGAACAGTCGCGCTTGCTGAATATGGAATCGGAACTGCAGAGGCGCGTTGTCGGCCAGGACGAGGCGCTGGCGGTCGTCGCGCGCGCCGTTCGCCGTTCGCGCGCGGGCCTTTCCAATCCGCGCCGGCCGATTGGTTCGTTCATGTTTCTGGGGCCGACGGGCGTTGGCAAAACCGAACTGGTCAAAGCGTTGGCTGAACAATTGTTCAACGACGATACGGCGATGACGCGCATAGACATGTCCGAATATATGGAATCGCACAGCGTAGCGCGATTGGTCGGCGCGCCCCCGGGGTACGTCGGATATGATGCGGGCGGTCAGTTGACCGAATCCGTTCGCCGCCGGCCTTACCAGGTGATATTGTTCGACGAAATTGAAAAAGCCCACCCGGACGTTTTGAAAATATTCTTGCAAGTATTGGACGACGGAAGACTTACCGACAGCCAGGGCAGGGTGGTGAATTTTACAAACACTATAATAATAATGACCAGCAATCTGAAAGACGATGTGGCTGTGAAAAAACGCTTTATGCCGGAATTCATAAACCGCATCGACGAATTTGTTTTCTTTAATGCGCTGACCATAAAGGACATGCCGCGCATTATCGAAATACAATTGGCGCCGCTGGCGAAACGATTATTGGAAACCCACCGCATAACATTGCATGTTTCGGCAAAAGCGGTCGAATGGCTGGCGTACAACGGTTTCGATATGAATTACGGGGCGCGCCCGCTGCGCCGGTTTATAATGTCCATGGTCGAAGACCCGGTTGCCGACATGATTCTGTCCGGTAAAATTGCGGACGGCGGAATCGTCACGGTGGACGTAAAGGGCAAGGAATTGGTTATCGCATAAAAAAAACCGGCGGCGGCCGGTTTTTTATTTAATACAATTTTGCGAAATTATTCGCGGCGGCGAACATTCGCAGCCACGGCATGACGACGCGGCCGGAAGACTCGTAAAGTTCCGCGCCCGGATTCCACGCCCATTGATACGGCAGAACGCTGCGTTCCGGATGCGGCATCATCGCGACAATGCGGCCGTCCATGGACGATATGCCGGCAACGGCGCCCGGCGATCCGTTCGGATTTCCGGGGTATTGCGAATAAAGATACTGCATCACTACTTTATAGTCTTTGTTTTCAATCATGTTCGATAAATCGAATTTTCCTTCGCCGTGCGCGACCCACACGGGCAGCGTCAGTCCGGACAAATCCTGCATCATCACGGCATTGTTTTTCGGTATGTCGACCGACAGGAACGCGGATTCGAACTTTCCGGAATCGTTTTGCCGCATCGGCGCGGGCTTGCCGCCGATCAGGCCCAGTTCCTGTATAACCTGGCATCCGTTGCATACGCCCAGAATCAAAGTATTTCCACGATTGTAAAAATCCATCAGGGCGTCGGACGCGCGCGCGTTGTATTTGAATTTCGCGGCCCATCCCTTTCCGGCGCCCAGCGCGTCGGCGTTGGAAAATCCGCCGGCGAATATGACCGTGTCTGCGGTTTTCAGATTCTCGCGGCCCGTCATCAAATCGGTCATGTGCACGTCTTTGACGACATCGAATCCGCCGAGTTTCGCGGCGTACCCCATTTCGCGGTCGCCGTTGACGCCTTTGTCGCGAATGACCGCGCATGTTGTTTTTCGCGTTCCGCCCGTATTTATAGAGATTGTTCTTATTTTCTTTACGTTGATTTTCAACGGTTGCTGCATTTGATAATCGGCGCGCGCGACATGGCGTTTGTTCTGGAATTTTTCCATTTTCATGGATGGCGTCATCCACGCGTCGCGCAGCCCGTCAATGTTAATCGACATGCCGTCCATTTCAAGATTGCGTTCGGGTATGGGTTCGCCGATGTAATCTATGTCGATATTGTGTTTGGCCGCTATCTTTTCAAATTGCAGAATATCATACACGCTTACCTGGACAACTACGCCCGGCGATTCCGAAAACAGTTCGTTGGAAATATCATCGCGTCCGGCCAATCTCAGTCGGATTCCGCCGCGGGTGTTTGGGAAAGCCATTTCAAGCAGTGCCGTTATAGTCCCGCCGCCGGATACGCTGTTTCCGGCGATGACGATTCTGCCCGCGACCATTTCCTGGACCGCTTTGAACGCGCGCTTGAAATATTCCGGGTTTTCTATATCCGGCGTCTTGTCACCGACAAACCCCAGCGACGTCGCAAATGCAGAGCCGCCCAATTCAAACGGGGGGCAGATTCCCGCCATATTGATTCGAACAAACAATGATTCGACATCGGGGTCTATGACCGGCAACACGCGTTTATCCAGATTTTTTGCGATACCGGCGGCGGACATTACGACGGTTCCGGGCGCCGTGATTTTTTGGCCGTCGACGGTTTGCGTCATGGACAGCGAATCTTTTCCGGTGGGTATGGTGACGCCCAATGCATTCGCGAATTCGGCGGCGGCGTTTACTGCGTCGTAAAGATTCGCGTCTTCGCCCGGGTTGCGACAGGGCCACTGCCAGTTCGCGGACAGCGCGATGTCGGGAAGTCCGTTTTTCAAGGGCGCGAACGCCAGCGGCATAACGGCGTCCGCAATGGCCAGGCGCGATGCGGCGGCCGGATTGATAACGGCGGCGGCGGGCGCAAAGCCGATGGCGCTGGCGATTCCGGCATCGGTGTCGAAATCGAATTTGGCGACGCCGTATTTGCAAACGGGTAATTGCAGCGGGCCGACGCAGGGCTGTTGCGCTATTTTACCGGTGACAGAGCGGTCGACTTTGTTGGTCATCCAGTCTTTGGAACCGACCGAAGTCATGCCCAAAACATTTTTAAGATTTTTCACAAAATCTTTTTCGTCGAATTTTATTTTCGCGAATTCCTGTTTGATTCGCGCGTCTTTCATTATGGTTTTCGGCGGATTGTGCAGAATATCCTTTAATTCCATATCGACCGGACGCTGGTCGTCCGACATTTCGAATACGAATTTCATATCGCCGGTCAGAACGCCGATTTCATACGCCGGACAGCATTCGCGCGCCGCTATTTCCAAAACGCGCGGAACGTCTTTTTCGTCGACCAGAATCGCCATGCGTTCTTGGGATTCATTGCTGATGATTTCCCGCGCGGACATCGTATTGTCGCCGACCGGAATATTCGACATGTCGATATATCCGCCGGTTTTTTCCACCAGTTCGACCAGACAGTTGAAATGCCCGCCCGCACCGTGGTCGTGGATTGATATGATGGGATTGTCCGATGATTCCGCCAATGCCCGCGTGACGCGGTACGACCGGTTTTCCATTTCGGCGTTGTCGCGCTGGACGGACGCGTAATCGACGGCTTTCGACACGGCGCCGCTGTCCAGGGATGCGGCCGACCCGCCCGCGATTCCGACCCGGTAATTAGGCCCGCCCAACAGTATTATGCGCTGTCCGGTTTTGATTCTGGTGTCGTCCTTGTTCGCGTATTCTTCGTTGACGTATCCGACGCCGCCGGCCAGCAGTATGGGTTTGTTGTATCCATATACGCGGTCGTTTTCGGAATGTTCGAAAGTGAACACGCGCGTGTTGATCAGCGGTTGTCCGAATTCGTTTGCAAAGCGGAATGCGCCGTTTGTCCCGTCGGTCAGTATCTGCTGGGGCGACGAATAAAGATATCCCTTGTCGCTTTCGGGATTGTTCGCCATGACGACAAGCGTCCCGGCCAGCGGGTGCGAACCGATGCCGGTTGCCTTGCGGTCGCGGATTTCGCCGCCGGTTCCGGTTGCGGCGCCGGGATATGGCGACACGCCCGTCGGATGGTTGTGCGTTTCGGCCTTTAATATAAACCCGGCCTTTATGGGGGTCAGCGTCATGGCGCCGTCCGGCCCCGGCGCCCATTGAATCATATCGACGCTGTCGATGACCGCGGCGTTGTCGGCGTATGCGTTTTTAACCGCGCCTTTGTATCCCGACGGGCTTGATGTATCGATAGTGGTTTCCTTTATCATCTGGAACAATGACTTTGCCTGTTCTTCTCCGTCTATGATAAAAGTTCCGTTGAATATCTTGTGGCGGCAGTGTTCGGAATTCGCCTGGCTGAAACCGAAAAGTTCGGCGTCCGTCCAATTGTGCCCTCTGTTTGCGGCGACCGATTCCAGATAATCTATTTCTTCGTCCGAAATGGCCAGCCCGTGTTCTTTGTTATAGCTTCGTATGTCCTGTATAAATCGGATTGGTTCCGGCGCGCGGTCGATGTCGAATATTTTCTGGTCCAGCGCCGGATAGACATCTTGCAGCATGCGGTCGAATTCGGGCGAATTTGAATCCGCGCCGATGTATTCTTCGAACCGGGTGATGTTGGAAAGTCCGATGCTGTGCGCGATTTCGGTCGCGGATGTGGAAAAGGGGGTTATGCGTTCGCGCCTGGTTCCGACAAAGGGATGCCGCCATTCGATTTTGTCGCGGCGCGCATAATCGGAACCGGTCAGGTATTCCAGTTTTTCCACGTATTCTTTGGACAGGAGGCCGTCGTGTTCTATTACATATATTTTTTTGTGATTGGATTTGTTGTGAAAGAAGTGCAGTCTGCGTGACATCAGTCGGTCCTTTTTGCGCTTTCTCTCCGGACTGTATTTTATCGCGGGATTCCGCCCACGTCAATATAAATAAAAAAGTGCCGCAAGGGCACTTTTAATATGGTCGGAGTGAAAGGGGTCGCTTGCCCTTTGGGCTTCGCGTATCCTCATAGTTGTTCAATCTTCGCTGTTTCCACACTTCGCCAAGGCTATGTGTGGCTTCGCCAGAATCTTTTATTTGCGAAGGTCTGTCCAGACCCACCTTTCAAATATTTCTCAAAGTCCTTTGCGGCCTGTTCATCAGAAAAGGCAAGATAAGTCACAATCTTCCATGGCATATATTTGCATGTATGCTTAGAAAATCCTGCATTGTGGTCGGATATTCGTTGCTTTAAGTCGGTGGAAAAACCGATATAGCGTTGTTCTGGAAATTTTTCAGATTTAATTAAATAAACATAAAACATATTTATTTCCTGGCTACACTTCGCCAAGGCTTCGTGTAGCACTCCTTCGCTGTACACTGCTCGCTATTCGTGTGGCGAAGCCACCCGAAGCTGCGCAGCAGCGAATGGTGGTCGGAGTGAAAGGGTTCGAACCTTCGACCTCTACGTCCCGAACGTAGCACTCTACCAGGCTGAGCTACACTCCGATGGCGGGAATTATACCCGTAAACATCTAAATTGCAAGTTCTTTTTGTTTGTGCTATGGTTGCCCCATGCGCAAATTCCGTCATGCTGTCTTTTGTTATATTATTCTGGGCGACCGCGCGCTGGTTCCGTGGCTGTTGTTGCTGCGCGGGTCGAAAAAACGCGCCGGGCTGGCCGCAATCGGTTCGGGACAGCGCGACAATATCGCAGATTGGGCGCGCGCGGAATTTTTTGAAAAACCGTTGAATTTTAATGTTGTGTTGCACATCCTTGGCGGCGATGAATTTTATGAAAAGAACAAACGCGACGTCACGGCCATAGAGCGTGCGACCGGGAAACCCGTAACAGAACTGTGGGACACCGACCCTATATTTGCGAAATATCCGCGCTTGCGCGGCCTGGCCCGCAATCGGGAATTTGAAATAATGTGGGCGCAGATGAAGACTAGGTAAAAGGTAATAGGTATAAGGTAATAGGTAATAGGTATTTAAGTCCGCTCACTTCATACCTCATACCTTTTACCTCTTACCTACATAAAATTTTGCGGATTAACGTCGATTTTTATTTTCATGTTCGACGGAGTTTTTATCTTTGAAAGCCATGCGGCGACTATGGGCTGCAGCGCAGCGCGTTCCGGTCCCGATACCAAAAACCGCATGCGGTACCAGTTTCTGATTTGATAAATCTGCGACGGAATCGGCCCCATGATTTTACAATCGTCGGATTTTATTTTCGGCGCGGCGGCGGCCAGTTTTTTGCAAAATTCGTGCAGCGCGGATTCCTTTTCCCCTTCGACGATTATTGCGATTAACTGACCGTACGGCGGCATGTTCGCGCGGCGGCGCGCGTCCATGTCCATCGTCATCAGCGCGTCGCGGTCGTTTGCCGCGATTGCGCGCAGAACGGGATGTTCCGGCTGGTATGTCTGCAACATAACGCGGCCCGGGTGTTCGCCCCGTCCGGCGCGTCCCGCGACTTGGAACAATTGTTGGAAAGTCCTCTCGCCGCTGCGGAAATCCGTACCGAAAAGCCCCATATCCGCGTCTATGGCGCCGACCAGGGTCAGGTTCGGGAAATGATGGCCCTTTGCCAGAATCTGCGTGCCGATTATTATGTTGATTTCGCCCGATTCCATTTGCGCGACCAACCGCTCCAATGCTTGTCGCGACATCATAGTGTCACTGGAAACTATTTCATATTTTGCGTCGGGCCATCTTTCGGCGACTTCGGCGGCGATTTTTTCGACCCCTGTGCCGGTGGTCGAAATGTCCGTCGATTTGCAGTCGGGGCATTCCGCGGGCATTGCTGCCGTCTTGCCGCAACAGTGGCACAAAAGCTTTCCGATTTTTTTGTGAAGCGTCTGTCCGACCGAACAATCGGGACATTCGCCGTGCCAGCCGCAGGATTTGCACTGCACGATGGGCGCGAATCCGCGCCGGTTGATGAACAGCATGACCTGTTGCCGTGCCGCCAGCGTTCCATTGATTGCCGCCGCCAAGGGTTCGGAAACGCTTCCGCCGCCCCTGTTTTCTTTGACGCGCATGTCGATTAATTCTATGCCCGGCATGGTTGCGCCGCCGAACCGCGATGTCAGACGGTTGCATTTATACGCGCCGTCCGATATTTTTTTGACCGTTTCCGCAGACGGCGTCGCCGACGCCAATATAACCGGAAGCCCTGCGATACTGGCGCGCAAGATGGCCATGTCGCGCGCGTGGTAATTTCCCATGTCTTCCTGTTTGTACGATGCGTCATGCTCTTCGTCGACGACAATCAGACCCAAATTCTGCCACGGCAGAAACAGCGCAGACCGCGTTCCGACAACAATGCGTATATCGCCGCGCAGGACGCCGCGCCAGATTTCGCGGCGCTTTGCAGCGGTCAGGTTGGAATGCCATATAACGGGCGGGTGCCCGAATTTGTTCGCGAACCGCGACATGAATTGCGCGGTCAATGCGATTTCCGGCATCATCAATAAAACGGCCGCGCCTTTTTCGTACGCGCGCCATGCGGCGTCGAAATAAACCTGGGTCTTGCCGCTGCCCGTTATTCCGTCCAGGACGTGAACCGAAAATCCTTCCAATGCTATCGCGTCCGCCGCCGCCTGTTGTTCGGCGTTTAATTTTATATTTCCGGTATCGCGGTAATTTCTGATTTCTGATTTCTGATTTCTGATTTGTTGTTCTCCAGTCGACAATAATATTTCGCTCTCTACCATCTTTCGCACTACGGCATTTGATACGTGCGCGATATTTTGAATATCGGCGGCGGTCATAGGGTCGAAATCGTTGGATGCGAACGCGTCCAGGACGGCCTGACGCCGGTCGGTCATTCGGATTTTGTCATGCGGCGCGTATGCGTACAGGGGCTCTGTCTTTGGCGGCGCGAAAGCGTCCGGAATATTCAGTATTAATTTCAACACGGCGCCCGGCGGCATCATTGTCCATTCGGACATGCGCTGTATCCACCGCAAGTCTAAAGCCGAAAGTCGCAAGTCGAAAGTACTTTGTACCGGTTTGATTTTTTCAGGGGGCAGGGAACTGGTCCCCGGGCCGACGATTACGCCGATATACGGACGGTTCATAACGGACACTTGGACGAATTGCCCGATGTCCGCCGGCGCGTCCAGACGGTAATCGTAACCGTTGTTGACCGCATTCGGTATCAGCACGCAAACAATATCGCAAGAGTTAAACATTTATCAATTCCAAATCTTTTGCCGTCGGCACATGATTGATTTCAATATCGGCGTCGTATTGTGTGCGGAACCAGGTCCGCTGTCTTTTTGCATATTGCACCGTCCGTACGGCCCAATTTTTAATCGCGGTTTTTTCGTCGATTTCCCCGCCTATGAATTTCGCCAATTCGTATGCGCCGATTGCGCGGCCCGTGTCCCAATTTGCGGCGATTGCCGCCCGCACTTCGGACAATGCCCCGCCAGCCATCATTTTTGGAATTCGCGCGGCAATTCGTTCGGCAATAATTTCTTTTGGCGGGTTGATTAATATTTTGCATATTTCTCCGGGTATGGCGCCGGTGCGCGGCAATGCCTGGAATTCCGCAATAGGGCGGCCCGTTTCCAAGAGCACTTCCAATGCGCGCGCCGCGCGCTGCGGGTCCAATTCCGCGCCGCCTATCAGTTTTCGCGCCGCATCCGGATTGTCGCAGACCATGTTTCTTGCGCGCGCGCGCACCTCGGTCGATATTTCGGGTATTGGCGATATTCCGCGCAAAATCGCCGATATATAAAACCCCGTGCCGCCGACGAATATGGGCGTTTTGCCGGCGGCGACGCCTGCATCGTACTCTGCCCGCGCCATTTTCAGATATTCGGCAACGCCGATTTGTTCGGATAAGGGCAGTATGGAAAAAAGTTTATACGGAACGCCGTCGGCCGGAATTCCATCGGCCAGGGGCGACGCGCTTATATTTTCTATGCCTTTATATATTTGGACGCTGTCGCAATTTATAACGACGCCGTTTGCGCGCCGCGCCAAAGCATGCGCCGCGTCGGATTTTCCCGACGCGGTCGGGCCGGCTATTATATAGGCATTATATTTCATGCCTTTATTATAAAGTGACAAGTGATAGGTGACAAGTGATACTTGCAAATATTCCCGTCATTTTTTGCCCCGATTATGATATAATCAAACATAACGGAATATAACCAAGGGGAAAAATTATGGCAAAAAAAACACGCATAGCAATCAACGGTTTCGGGCGCATCGGCCGCCTGGTTCTGCGCGCCGCGATTGAATCGGGCCGCAAAGATTTGGAATTCGTCGCGGTCAACGATATCGCGCCGGCCGACCAATCGGCGTTTCTTCTTGAATACGATTCCGTTCACGGCAAACTGCCGGTGCCGGTTGATCTGTCCGGCAACGTCATGAATGTGGGCGGCCACAAGATTACGGTTCTGTCGGAACGGGACCCCAAAAACATGCCTTGGAAAGAATTGGATATCGACATAGTTCTGGAATGCACCGGAATAATGACGACAAAAAAACAGGCGCAAATTCATCTGGACGCCGGCGCAAAGCGCGTCATAATATCGGCCCCGTCGGACGATGCGGACGCAACGATAGTATACGGCGTGAATGACAAAACATTAAAAAAACAGCACAAGATTATTTCCAACGGGTCGTGCACGACGAATTGCCTGGCGCCCGTTGCCGCGGTTTTGGATTCGAAATTCGGTATTGAAAGCGGATATATGACGACGGTGCACGCGTATACCGGCGACCAACAGCTGTTGGATAAAAACCACCGCGACCCGCGCCGCGCGCGCGCGGCGGCAATGTCGATAATTCCGACGTC
>WRJH01000015.1 GCA_009782315.1 Alphaproteobacteria bacterium | reverse complement strand
CTTTTGTGTTTGGGTGGGGCGGGGTGAAACCCCCCCTTTTTGTTGGGGGGGGTCTTTCCCCCGCGCCCCTACAATTTCGGTTGTCGTCGCAATCACGCGACAAAAAACCACGCATTAATATGCGCGGCGATTCGTTCAATACAGGTAATATCACATGAACATACTTACATGTGTGTGTGTGTGTGTGTGTGTGTGTGTGTGTAGAGTTCTGCGGGTTGCAGCGGGTTGTCTCATAATATAGGTATTATATCATAATTCACAATCCGATGAAAATAAAAAAAGGCGCAAGATATTGCGCCCCTACTAACTTGCTCCACCGGGTTTTATTTCTTCACATCATATTGGGCTATGCCGACGGTGACGCCGCCCGGAATTGTGTAAACGCCGAATTTCATTCCTTCGGCCACCTGGCCCACCAGATGCGCGACCGCACCGTATTCAACCATCGCTTCGTGGGATTTGTCATAATCCTTTACGGTCAGGTATATCATGGAACCCGGCGCCACTTGCGTGCCGTCCTGCATTGTGGGCAGACCCATGACGCCGCCGAACGCCCAGAACTGTCCGCGCGCCTTTACGGCGTTATATATACTGCCGTCGTTCATCTTGATGGTGTCCGAAACCTTTATGCCCAGCGTTTTGTCCAGAAAATGCAGCGTCATGGCCGGATTATCGGAATACATTTCCGCCCAAGACATTGCCCCCTGATTCTTCATCGGGTTCGCGCGCATAAATACCCATGCGCCGAAAACAACGATTAGCAATAAAACAAAAGTGCTGATTTTATAAAACATTTTTAATCCTTTTTTTATTATCAGAAACAAAAACTATATGATTTTTGTTCGTTAGGCCAGCTTGGTGGTGGTGGGTGACCCGACGTGTATAATAATACACGAGGGTCGCACAACGCCGCCAATGTGGTTTCGGACGGGAAAATTAATTCAGCGGGGCGCCCCAGTTTTGCTGGATAGTCCTTTCGGCATCCATCGGCGATACAAGCACCTGCGGCGTCAGTATCACGACAAGCACATCGCGCGTCGCGGATGTTTCGCGGGAACCGCCCAATGCCATAAAATCCGCCTTGCCCAGACCGGTCCGCGTGTCGTTGTTCGCCTGGCGTTCGAATCCGGACAGGACCAGCATTTGGCCCGATTCCATAATCACTTCCTGCATGAACGAACGTTCTTCGACTTCGGGCAACTGCAGCTGTATGTCGCCGATGTTCGTCTGGCGCATGGCCAGCAGTTCGCGCACCGACATTCTGAACAACAACAGCACCCGACCGTTTTCAAGAACATTCGGCAAAAGCTGCATTGAAAATCCGGTTTCCAAATCCGCCTGGTCCACGGATGTCGATTCCACGGTCGTAAAGTTCCGCGATTCGATTCTGCGGACGTATCCCGTCGAACGCATGTTGGTCACCGGCGCGATGCGGTTGTTGCGCGTGGTCACGCCGACGTTCGTCACCAATGAAATCTTGCCCTGTTTTGCCAAAGCCTGTATCAGCGCGTTGGAACCCGCAATCGGCGACAGCGACCCGCCCTGTATCTGTTCCGGCGAATAAGTGTCGGGCAGTCCCGTGGCGGCGCCCGCGACGGCGTTCGACAATACCGCGATATTCATCCCCGACGACGCGGCCTGGGTCGCGGCGGAAAGATTATTGCTGGGGTTCGCGACGATGTTAAGGCCGGATGTGGAATTGATTGCCGCGCCCAGGTTCAGGCCGAAAGCCGAATCGTTCGAAATCGAAACCTGCAAAACCTTTACGTCTATGGTCACAAGTTGCGAAAGTCGTCTGTTCTGTCTGTCGATATAGTCTGCAACCCTGGCCTGGACCGACGGCGGCGCCGTTACGGTTATTGTTCCCAGGCTGCGCGATATTGTGAACGACGCGCTTTTGTCCTTTTCGCCGCCCATCATTCCGGCTATGGCTTTGTCCACTTCTTCCCATTCGCGCATATTGGATTCCAGCGCGACCATGTTTCCGTCGTCCGTCTGGATTTTGGAATGAAAGCTGACGTCGGTGCCCAGCGCATATAAAGAATATGTTTTTGTTTCCGTTTCATAGAAAACTATCGCGTTCTTGTCGTAATACCACAGCAAATCCAAATCGGTCGCCGTCTGGGACAAAAGTCCGGACAGACTGCCCGTATACGCTATGTTCAAAGTTTTTTTCAATTTTTCGGCATTTATCTGGCTGTCGATTTTAACGGGTATGCCGGTTGCGGAAAATATGGTGTTGGCCAAGACTTGCAGCGATACCGGTTCGTTAAGAAGTATCGTTACGCCCGTATCGGATTCCAAATCTTTGGGCAGCTTGTTACGATGTTCCAGAACGAAAGACTGGCTGCCCAGCCAGACCGATTCGGACACCGCGATTGTGTCGTTGGATACTTTCGCGGTCGGCTGTTTCGCCATTTGGAACGCGTCGTATGCGTTTATGAAATCATGGTCGACGGTCGCCGCAACCTGCTGCGATTCTTTTTTGGCGCAGGCGCCAATCAAAAGCACAGAGCATAAAGCATAAAGCAAATATACTTTTTTATTCATTCTCATTTTTACTCTCCCCCCGAGGTGGATATCACGACAACGCGGTTTCCTTTGTAAAATTTCGCATAAGGCGTCGGGTTGGCGCGCGAAAAATTGCGGACCAGCGCGCTGGACACGTCCAGAAACCTGCCCTTGAACACGGCGGACGCCTGGACCGGATATTCGCGGGACGTCGTCCAGACCAGATCCCAGCCTTCGCGGTCGCACCAGTCTTGCAGAACGTCGCGCAAGTTTTGACCGCTGGCCACAACCCATGACTTTACATGATCGGATTCTCCGGGACCCGCCGCCCCTTCTTCGTAATCGACGTCGATTTCTGTTTCGGATTCCGCAGGCATGGCCTGTTGCCTGATTATTCCCTGTTGGACGTTCGCCCTTTGCCGGCCGGATTTCGACATAACCAGAACCGGTCCGCCGTCGTCCTCTATCATTTCGGCATGCATCAGCGGCATTTCCGCGCGGTCTTCCCAGATATTGAACCCGTGCGGCGCCGGGCGTTTATGCGTCATGTTCGCGCCGCCGGAAAACCCCTGGTCGAAATCGCTGGGCGCGCCCAGGTTTATGTTGTTTTCAACGACCAGGTCGTTGCCTATTTTTGAAACTATGCGGACATTTTCGTTTGCGTCCCGTTCGCCTGCGGGCATAATCCGGACGTCCGCGTCGGAACCCGGCGCGGGCCATACGGACGGTCCCTGCATTTCATTGTTCATCGGCATGGGCGCGGCCATGCAATATCCCATGCATGTCGCGAACAAAGCGAAAATAAATATGTGTCGGAACATTTACAAACCTTTCCTTTTGTATATATTTGATTAATTATAACGATTAAGCCGGACCTGCGCAAGGGGTAAAATAGAGCATAGAGCATAGATAATAGAGAATAGATTTTGTAAAAATCTATGTTATACTATCCTTGTAAAAAAAGGATTCTACCATGCAAACCATTATATTGTTATTGTCCGTTGTTATCGTTCTGGTATGCGGAATTTTATATTTGTCGTGGACCGGCGTCCGGAAAACCAAGAATATGGAAAAACTGCTGGCGCGGCAGACCGGTCTTTTGGCCAAGATGCAGGAAAATTTCCGCGGCCGGAATTCAATCGACGCCATCGCCCAGAACGCGGAAATAATATACCAGGATTTGTTACAGCATATATCGCCCGTCGCGCGCGCCGCGGGGACCAGCCTTCGCGAATCGGAACAGCACCAGCTTTGGCGCACTCTTGGCGGAATTATCGACGAATATTCGAAAAACCCGTATGTTCTGGAAACCCTGCGCAAACTGATTAAACTGGACAGCGATATAGCGCGCGGCGCGGACGCGTTTCTTGCGCGGTCTGAAAAACTGCTGCGCCATCTGGCGGCAAGCGATCCGGACGGACTGCTGGCGTCCACGTTTGCGGACGGACTGCTGGGCCAGACGATGACATTGCTTTCCCAGGCGAAACAGCTGGCGCAAAATTGATTTATGATTTAGGATTTCCGATTTAGAATTTATCAACAGTCAAATCAGAAATCAAAAATCAGAAATCAGAAATCGAAATGTTAACCGAACAAACCATCATCTCCATATCCCAAAAACGGCAAGAACCGGCGTGGCTTCTTGACTTTCGGCTTTCCGCTTTCGACGCCTGGAAAAAAATGACGGAACCGCATTGGGCGGAAATAGATTACGAACCGCTGGGTTTTGACACCATGGATTATTACAAGGAATCTGCGGCCGTCGATAATTCCGACCTTAAATCCGTATATGAAAAAATGGGTCTGCCGGAAATCGAACAGCGCGCACTGATGGGCATGGCGACGGACGTCGTCGTCGACAGCCGCAGCGTGCACACCAGTTATTCCGCAGAACTGGAACGGCTGGGCATAATATTTCTGCCCTTTTCCGAAGCGGTCGAAAAACATCCCGATTTGATAAAAAAATATCTGGGCGCGGTCGTGCCGAAAACGGATAATTTTTTCGCATGCCTTAACGCCGCGGTATTTTCCGACGGAACTTTCGTATACGTTCCGCCGAACACAAAATGCCCAATAGATTTGGCGTCGTATTTCAGAATAGAAACCGCAAAGATAGGACAGTTTGAACGAACGCTTATCATCGCGGATACGGGCGCGGAATTATCATATCTGGAAGGGTGCAGCGCGCCGCGCCGCCCCAATCACCAGCTGCATTCCGGCGTTGTCGAAGTAATAGTCATGGACGGCGCGACCGTAAAATACGCAACCGTCCAGAATTGGTACGCGGGCGAATTTACGGGAAAGCAAACCGGCGGAATTTATAATTTCGTAACAAAACGCGGGCGCGTCGACAAAGATGCGAAACTGTTCTGGACCCAGGTTGAAATCGGTTCCGCATTGACATGGAAATATCCGTCGTCGGTTTTGGCGGGCAACGGCGCCGCGTCCGATTTTTATTCTTTGTCGATAACGCGCGGCGGACAGATGGCGGACACCGGGACAAAGATGATTCACGTCGGGGACAACTCCGTATCCAACATAGTTTCGTACGGCGTCGCCTTGGAGCATTCGCGCCAGACTTTCCGTTCGCTGGTATCATTCGCGCCGAAAACGCGCGGCGCCAAAAACGCGTCCAAATGCGATTCGAAAATCATTGGACGAACAGCCGTCATAAACACATATCCGACAATAGTCCATAACAACGGAGAAAACGACCAAAGCCACGAAGCGCGGACGGGCGCCGTCCCCGCGGACGCTTTGCAATATTTGGCCGCCGCCGGAATTCCCGAAGACGTGGCGACCGCTTTGATTATTGCGGGCGTGGCCGCACCGGTGCTGTCGCGGCTGCCCATGGAATTTCTGGTGGAATCGAAACAGCTGATACAAATGGCGCTGGCAAACAAAGGTTAGAAAAAATGAACATTCTTGAAATAAAAAATCTATCCGTGTCTTTGGACGGGAAACCGTTGCTGAAAGACATAAACATGAATGTTGCGGCGGGCGGGCGGCATTTGCTTCGCGGGGCGAACGGCAGCGGCAAGACCAGCCTGGTTATGGCGATATCGGGCAATCCGGATTATAAAACAGACGGCGGCAAAATTATATTCGACGGCGCCGACATCACCGCCCTGCCCGCCGAGATGCGCGCGCGCACGGGCATTTTCACGGGCGCACAGAATGTTCCGGAAATTCCGGGGCTGTCGGTCGCCAGTTTTCTGAAACATTCGTTTTTATCGCATAATCCGAAATTGGCGGCGGGCGAATTTTTGGAAAGGCTTATCCAGGCGCGGACAAAACTGGACATTCCGGAATCGTGGCTGGGCCGGTCCGTCAATGTCGGGTTTTCCGGGGGCGAGAAAAAGCGTTTGATGTTTCTGCATCTTTTGCTTTTGCGGCCGCGTCTGGCGATATTGGACGAACCCGATTCCGGCGCCGATGCGGACGCCCAGAAACTGTTCGCGAAAATTATAACGGAATTGAACAAAAATGGGACGACATTCCTGGTTGTTTCGCACCAGGAAAAGTTTATGGATATGATTGGCAATACCGGTATTACGACTTTGTCAGACGGGAAAATTGTGGTATAATGAATCCAGCAATAAAAAAAGGATAAGACATGCCTATGAAAAAAATTATGAAAAAGAATACGGATAACGGAAAACCATCCTTCGCCAATAGCACTTCGCCAAGGCTTCGTGCCACAGGGGCTTCGGGTGGCGGGCGGATAACGGGTAACGGGTTGTCGCAATGGCTTTTCAAATGGCCGGCAAAGTTCGCGCTTATCTCATTCGGCCTGTTGGCGGCCAGTCTTGCGCTTGTCGTGCTTTCTGCATTTACGAAAAGCCCGGAACTGGTCGAAATCGTCATGTACGCATCGCTGGCGGCAAGTTTTGTTCTGTCCGTGCGGTGGGCGATAAAAAAATCCGGCGACGCGCTGTTTTCCCGCCGCGATTTGCTTTCCGTCACGCTGTCTTTCGCAATAATCACCAGTCTGATTACCGCATTGGCCCTGTTGGCCGTGCTGTTGGTCAGCATGAATACAATCGTCGCGTACCAGTATATGTTGATGGCCGTATCGCCCTTTTTGTATCTTTTGTGCGCGGCGCTGGGGGTTTTGTTCGGGCTGTACGTCTTCGGATTGATAGTTTTCAAATTCATAGCGATTTATAAATATGCAAAGGCGAACGGCGCGCCGAAATGGAAAATCTTACTCTCCATTCCCGCCGGTATTGCGTTTTTGGGCTGGCCCGCGTTTATTGCGGAATCCGCCAAGAAAACCGAACCCGCGATTTCCAACCGCGCGCGCTGGCTGGACCGGTTGATAGACTTTGTGACTTCGAAACCGATGTACGGCGCGGCCGCGCTGGTCATTATCGCGGTTTTGGACGGATTCACAGACATGGCGGCGACGGCGGGCACGCTGGTCGCGTTTATAACGCTTTTCGTGTTCGTCAAAGTTTACGGCCTGAAAAAACTGACCGCGCAGATGCCGGGCCTGTTTTCCACCGCGGCTGTTGTTTTGAACATAGCCGGCATAATCGCAATGCTTGCGCTGGGATACGCGAAAACCGAGCCTCATACAATCACTCTTGAAGATTTGGCCGGACAATTCGAACAAGTTGAAATAGTGGACAACGATTAAATGAAAAGCATAATAATAGTTATCGGCGCGACATTCCTTCTTTATGTCGGCCGGGCGATATTCGTACCTTTTCTGGTCGCGGTGTTCGTTTGGTATTTATTGAATTCAATCGCCGCGTATTACAGAAAAGTCATGCCGCTTTATAAGGTTCAGGCCGCAAAAAACAAACAATTGGAAATGCCCGACCGCGCCTTGAAATCCGCGTTCGACGCGCTGGCGTTTTTCATGTCGCTGGCAACTTTCGGCGGACTTGCATACGCGTTTACAACACAGATACGGCCGGCGTTCGCAGGATTAATCGCGCGCATGCCGGAAATACAGGAACGACTGTTGACTTTCCGCGATTACGTATACGGCCAGACCGGATTTTCGTTCGACGAATCCATGCTGCCCGACACCGGCGCCATGCTGTCCAGTATCGGCACATCCGTCACGCAGTTTTCGGCCGCCATGGGCCTGGTTTTGGTTTACATATTTTTTATTTATATAGAACAAAGCACTTTTTCAAAAAAATTCTCCGCTCTGTTTCCGCAAAGGCAGCAGTTTACGAAAATGAAATACATCATGAAGTCGATCGACGGCAACATGAAAAAATACATGTTTATGAAAACATTAACGTCGTTTTTGACCGCCGGCGCGTCGTATGTATTGATGAACGCAATGGGCCTGGAATTCGCAGGCGTCTGGGCGTTTATCATATTCATATTGAATTACATACCGACCGTCGGAACGATTATCGCGGTGACGCTGCCGGTGATTTATTCTCTTGTAACGGCGGCCGACGCGGAATTCACGATTCTGCTGGCCACGGGACTGATAGGATTGCAAGTGCTGATAAGCAACATTCTTGAACCGCGCCTGATGGGAAAGGCGCTGAACCTTTCGACATTGGCGATTATTATAAATTTGGTTTTCTGGGGCATGCTGTGGGGACCGGTCGGAATGTTCTTTTCGGTGCCGTTACTTGTCGCGACATTTATCGCGACGGCCCAATTCGACAGCACGCGGTGGATTGCGGTTCTGCTTTCCGCGAACGGCGAAATCCCGGCAAAGGAAGGGGATTAAAAATCCCGCGTTTTTTATTTAACGTTGCTGGCCGCGTACTTATATGCGGCGTCCAGCCATTGCGGCGTTTCATTCATTTTCAGATTTTCGCCGTCCCAATCCAAACGGTAATATTCGGAATTCGGCATGTTCGTGCGGGGCGGCTCCTGGGCCGCGAATTTTTTCAATATAATCATCGCGACGCCGTTGCTGGTGGATATGCCAATGATTTTTTTATCGCTGTTCTTAATTATATCGTCTATCGCGGCAAGCACGCGACTGCGCAACTGATTGGTGCTTTCGCCACCGGGCGGGGCAAAATCCGGGTCATCCATTTTCTTATCAAAATCTGGAAAATCTATCCTGGGGATGCTGCCTTCTATAATGCCGTTGTTCCTTTCTTTCAACGCATCGTTCTGCATGATTTCCGTATTGTTCGGTTCCGCCACGATTTTTGCCGTTTCAAAGGTCCGGGACAGCGGCGAAGAGTATATGATTTCCAAACCGGTGCCTTGCAAAGTTTTCGATAGTCTTCCCGCCTGGGCGCGGCCATTGTCATTCAAGGGCACGTCCGTCCATCCCATACAGCGGTTTTCTTTGTTCCAGTCAGTCTCGCCATGTCGAAAAATATAAAGCTCTTTTTTCAATCAGAACAACCCTTTCTTCTTTTTCGGCTCGGTACCGCTGAATTCTTCCAAAGCTTTTTTTTGCTTTTCTGAAAGTTTTTTCGGAATTTCCGTCGCGATTTCCAGATACAAATCGCCGCGCCCCGTGCGCGCGGGCATACCCTGTCCGCGCATGCGCAATTGTTCGCCAATCTGCGTGCCGCCCGGAATTTTAACGGACAGTGTTTTGTCGTCTATGCCGTTTATTTCAATTTCGCCGCCCAGCGCAAGCGTCGTAAACGGAACATTCGCGCGCATATATAAATTCGCGCCGTCGCGTTCGAACGTTTTGTCCGGACGAATTCGCACGTCTATGTAAAAGTCGCCGGGCGTACCGCCCAACGGCGCCGCCTCTCCCTGGCCCGCCAGACGCAGGCGCGCGCCGTCCGATGTGCCCGCCGGAATTTTTACCTGTATCTCGCGCTGTTTGTTAATCACGCCCATATCGCATGCGGCGCATTGCTTTTTAATTTTCCGGCCCGCGCCGCGGCATTCGGGACATGGGCTTTCCATCGCGAAAATTCCGCCGCGCGTGCGGATATATCCGGTGCCGCCGCAATTGTCGCATGCGGGCGCAGACCGACCGTCGTCGGTGCCGTGACCGCCGCACTTTTCGCAAACAACGTTTGTCGAGAATTTGATTGTTTCGGTTTTGCCGGTAAAAGCCTCGCGCAAGGTTATCACAACCTGGTGCAACAAGTCCCGGCCGCGGATTTCTGTCGGCCCGCGACGCGACGCACCGCCGCGCCCGCCACCCATTCCGCCGAACCCGGCGCCGCGCAGCATTTCTTCCATCATTTCCGACATATCGAATCCGTCAAATCCGCCGCCGCCAAAATTAAATCCGGCGCCGAACGGATTTCCGCCCATACCGCCCGCGCCCGCCGACGCGCCATTACCCGCACCAAACGCGGCATCGCCGAACCGGTCGTACGCCGCCCTTTTTTGCGGGTCTTTCAATACGTCAAAGGCATTATTGACTTCTTTGAATTTTTCTTCGGCCGCTTTGTCGCCGGCGTTTTTATCCGGATGGTGTTTCAAGACCATACGATGGTACGCTTTTTTAATTTCCGCGTCGGATGCGTTCTTTGCGACGCCCAAAATTTCATAGGGATTTTTCATAGTTGTACTAATATAATAATATCGGCGCAAAAATCAAGCCTTGCACTTTACAAAAATAACGTTTATCATGGGCCAGAGAGAGAAAGGCAACACAAAAAGGCTTTTCTATGAAATACGAATTTAACGGCAAAAAATTCAATTATCCCGAAATTATAATGATTGTGGCGGCAACCGAAGACGGCCTGATTGGCAAAGGCGACGGAATGCCGTGGAAATCGTCTTTCGATTTCAAATGGTTCAAATCGCATACGTCCGGGTTTCCGACAATATTCGGCCGCAAGACGGCAGCGGGTATGCCGGGATTCCCGTTGCAAAACCGGCCGTGCGCGATATTGTCCAATACGATTGAAGAATCTTATCAATTGAGCGCGGGCGGCGCATCGTCCGTGCACAAGGAATTAACCGACGCAATCGCCCATTACGGAAATTTCGACAAAGTCTTTATCGCGGGCGGCAAATCCATATATGAATTTGCATTACAGGAACAAAAACCTTTTGGCACCGAATTGTCTGGAATCGACATGGCGATACGCCAGCCGCTGGTCGATACGGTAATCAGGACCGTATTCCCGGACGGCCATGTGACCGGCGACGTTTATTTTAAGGAATTGGAGTCTATTTTGACGGAACAGTTTTCCATTGAACGGGAACATCTGTACAGACTGTTCGACAAGACATACCAACTTATCGACGATAAATGCCCGAAACGCGAATATCCCGTTTGTCAGAAATGCACGGCCGACTGTCCTTTCACCCTGCCAGAGGAATTTGCCGACGATATTCACAGCCTGAAAAAAACCGATACTCCGTTCCCGTGGATTCGGTTTGAAACATGGCGCCGCAAAGCCAAGTAATGTAGGGGCGCATATGCCCAAACCGTCATTGCCTGCCCAGGTCGTCATTGCGAGAAAGAAAAATCACGGTTGGTAACAACCGTGTTTTTCTGCCGAAGCAATCCAGTTGATTTGTCGCGCCGGCAAAGCCGGCGCACTCTATATACTGGATTGCCGCGTCAGGATTAGCTTTTCGCCGACAGGCGGTTCATACGCTAATCCTTCCTCGCAATGACGAACCGTGGAAAATGCGCCCCTACTGGTTAATATATGACCTCTAAAAAAACTGACTTGAAATTCGGGCAAGTTTCCGTTAACCTGCCCGCCATGGCAACCAACAATAACAATTATTCGGCAAGCGACATCCAGGTCTTGGAGGGTTTAGAGCCCGTTCGTCTGCGCCCCGGCATGTATATCGGCGGCACGGACGAAAAGGCGTGGCACCATCTGCCGATTGAAATCCTGGACAACGCGGTGGACGAAGCCGTGGCGGGGTTCGCCAAAAAAATCACCGTAAACCTGATAGACGCCAAAACCATCGAAATCCATGACGACGGCCGCGGCGTTCCGGTCGACATGCATCCGAAATTCCCGGGCAAATCGGCATTGGAAATTATATTTTCATCTCTGCATTCCGGCGGAAAATTCGACAACAGCGTGTACAAGACTTCCGGCGGGCTGCACGGCGTCGGCGCGGCGGTTGTTAACGCGCTGTCGGCGGAAACGACGGTTACGGTCGCGCGCGACGGGTATTTTTGGACTTTGAAATTTTCACGCGGCCAAACAGTTGGCAAACTTGAAAAGGGCGACGCGACCAAAGAACACGGAACGCGGGTCCGCTTTACGCTGGACGACCAGATATTCGGCGCTGCGGCGGTTTTCAAACCGGTAAAGATTTACCGCATGGCGCGCGCGAAAGCGTTTTTGACAAAGGGCGTCAAAATCGAATGGACGTGCAATCCGGAATTGATTACCGAAGACATGAATCTGCCCGCCGCCGACACATTCTATTATCCGAACGGCGTTGCGGACTTCCTGGACCAGAAAACGCACGACAAACCGCGTTTGCTGTCGAATATTTTCAGCGGGTCTGTGGAATTCCCGGACGATTCGGGTCATGTCGAATGGGCGCTTTCGGTGCTGACCGATGAAAACGGCGCGGCGTCGGACGACGGTTTTCTTAATTCATATTGCAATACCATATCGACAATTGACGGCGGCACGCACGAATCGGGCTTTCGCACCGCCATCACGCGCGGATTGAAAAATTTCGGGGACAAGGTAAACAACAAATCGGCCGCAAATATCACCGCCGAAGATATGTTCGATTCGGCCACGGCGATTGTTTCGGTATTTTACAAATCGCCGCAATTTTTGGGCCAGACAAAGGAAAAGCTGTCCAATCCGGAAATCGCGCGGTATGTTGAAAAAGCCGTTTCGGACCCGTGGGAAATGTTTCTGGCAAGCGACCCGAAAACGGCGACCGCCCTGCTTGATTTTGTGAACAACCTGGCCGCGGCGCGCATAAAGACAAAGCAAGTCAAAGACATCGCGCGCAAAACGCCGACAAAGCGCGCGCGCATGCCCGCGAAATTGGCCGACTGTTCCAAACACGGCGTGGACGGAACCGAATTATTTATTGTAGAGGGCGAATCGGCCGGCGGCACGGCAAAGCAAGCGCGCGACCGCGCGACCCAGGCGATTATGCCCCTTCGCGGCAAAGTCCTGAACGTTATGTCGAACAGCGATGAAAAATTCGGCGCGAACAAAGAATTGAACGAACTTATCGACATTGTCGGCGCGGGCACGGGGCGCGATTTCGACGAATCGAAAATGCGTTATGAAAAAATCATAATCATGACCGACGCGGACGTCGACGGGTCGCATATCGCGTCGCTTTTGATGACGTTCTTTTACCAGGCGATGCCGGGAATGATACACGGGGGGCATTTATACCTTTCTTGTCCGCCTCTTTACAAAGTCACCGCCGGAACCGAATCGATATACGTTGCCAGCGATGAAGAGCTGGACGCGCTGAAAAACGGAAAGTTCAAGGGACGCAAATTGGAAATATCGCGGTTCAAAGGTCTTGGTGAAATGATGCCGAACCAGTTGAAGGAAACGACAATGGACCCGAAATCGCGCCGTCTTATCCGTGTGGAATTGCCGCCAAAAACCGAAGAAGGCGCCGAAGACGCGGAAAAAACGCGCACGCTTGTTTCCGAACTGATGGGCAAAAAACCGGAATTCAGGTTCCGATTTATTACAGAGCATGCGAAATTTGTAAAAGATATTTTCGTTTAAATTCAACCAACCCAACCAAAAGGACAAAAAATGAAGAAACTGGTTATACTTGCGCTTCCAGTCGCGCTGGCCGCTTGCGGCGGCGGGGCGTCTTGGCGGGACAACATCACGCCGGATACGAATTTTAAAATCGAATCCGCTAATGTGAATTTGGAAAGCAAATGTCCCGCGCCCGGCTTTATGACCCAAGGGCAGCTGGCGGATGAATTCACCCGCGGAATCAACAAAACATTCTGCGCGGTGAAAACCTGCGTGGCCAAGGCAGATGAAAATACCGTGACGGTTATCCCGCGCGTTGATTACAAACGGACGATGATGGGCGAAGCCGTATCGTGCAGCGAATCGTTCGCCGGGTCGTCGATGGCGTACGGGTTCGATTTGAAAAAGAACGGCGAAATCTTTTATTCCAGACAGCCGTCCGGCAACTGGAATCCCGACCGCGGCATGTTCGGCAACCTGGGCCGCATCGCGACGCAATTGTCGTTCACCGGCGGGGTGGAAAATGAAAAATCCGACGTGACGGAACATCTTGCGCCGGGCCTTGGAAAACAAATCGCCAAAGATTTGGGCAAATAAAAATCCCGGGTTATCCCGGGATTTTTTTATTTGCTTTCCCCTCTGGCCTGGGTGATAATCGCCCTCCATTCGCCGCCTATTCCGAAATGCATCTTGTTGATTTTCGTTTCGGAACCGCAATTTTTCCTGTCGCGGACCATATCTCCGTCGATACAAAACTGGATGCGGACGGACGGATATTCCTTGCATTCGTCGTGGAGATAACCGTGGCTTACTATTATCTGCGCGCCATATTTTTGTTCTAAATCCTTTTCGGTTTTTTCGAACAGTTCCTCGATTTTGCAATCTTTCAGACTGTCGCCCACATTCAATTGTTTCTGGGAATTTTCGCACGCGCCGCATTCGTTGCACGACAATTTATCCGACACCGTTCTTGTGCTGCCGATATGCACCGTAAGCGAAACGCCTTGGAATATTTTATCTGACATTGTTTTATCCTTTTTGTTTACAGGCGCAATACTATACTAAATATTACTGTTGTCAAATTATTTATTGCGCGGCGCACAGGCATTTTTATGATAAAATGACACAAAGGATTTTATATGAACTACAAAGATTTCGGACTGGTCAATACAAGGCAGATGCTTTCGGGCGCGCTTTCCGGCGGATACGCGGTGCCGGGATACAATTTCAACAATCTGGAACAGTTGCAGGCAATTATCCAGGCATGCATCGAAACGCGCAGCCCGGTGATTTTGCAAGTATCCGCTGGCGCCCGAAAATACGTCGGCGTGGAAATACTGACGCGCATGGTCCAGGGGGCCATAAAAAATTTCGCGCCGCCGGTCGCCCTGCACCTGGACCACGGCGCCACATTTGAAATCTGCCGGGATTGCATCGATATGGGATTTTCATCCGTTATGATTGATGCAAGCGACAAGCCGTTCGACGAAAACGTCGAATTGTCGCAGCGCGTCGCGGAATATGCGCACAAACATGACGTATCCGTCGAAGCGGAACTGGGGGCGCTGGCCGGAATAGAAGACGACAAAATCGGGCATGAAAACCATTACACGAATCCGCACGACGTAAAGCGGTTCGTCGAATTGACCGGGGTCGATTCGTTGGCCGTGTCAATAGGCACCAGTCATGGCGTTTATAAAATGCGTAACCCGGACGGAAAACTGCGGTTCGATATTCTGCACGAAATAGCGGACAACCTGCCCGATTTTCCGCTGGTTTTGCACGGCGCGTCGTCGGTGCCTGAAACAATAGTCGCCGAAATAAACAAATACGGCGGGGAAATAAAGGACGCGCACGGAATCCCGGCGGACCAATTGATTAAAGCGCACAGAATGAACATCTGCAAAATTAATGTGGACAGCGACGCGCGGCTGGCGTTCACGGCCGGCGTGCGAAAAATCCTTTCCGAACAGCCGGGCGCGTTCGACCCGCGCGTTTATCTATCCGCCGCGCGCGACATGATGAAAGAGATGTATATCGACAAGAATATAAACGTTATGGGCGCCGCGGATGTTTATTAACGGCCCGTAATCGCGCGCACCACCGCGGCCTTTGCTTCGGCCAGGCTTCCGAAAAATCTTCCGCCCGCGGCGTACGCGTGCCCGCCGCCGTCGAACATTTCCGCTATATGGTTGATGGGTTTTGTCTTTGACCGGAAAGAAAGGCGCACTTCGCCGTCTTTGGCGTCGGTCGCGACCACAATGTATTCGACGGAATCTATACGGCGCAGCATGTCGATGACATTGCCGGCGACGCCGTCCAGATTTTTATAGTCTTTGCGCGAAACGCCGGCAATGGCCAGGTCGCCGTAAAATTCCGCGCCGCACAAAACCTGCGATTCCGACATTACGTGCTTTTTCGTTAATTTATCCATTTCACGCACCAGGTATTCCATATCGGCGCCCAAATCTATCAAGTCCGCGGATGCGCGCAGCGCATGCCCACGGCGCACGAAAGCGAACTGTCCCGTATCGTTTATGATTCCGGCCAAAAGCAGGTTCGCGGCGTCGGCGTCAAATTTCCAATTCAAACCGCGTGCGATATCGAACATGATTTCCGACGTGGCGGCGGCGCTGTCGTCGTCTATGTTCAAATCGCCGAAAGTTTCCGAAAACGGATGGTGGTCTATCTTTATGATGAAATCCGACGCCCCGACAATCTTGTCCTTAAAATCGCCGAATTGGCGCGCGGGATTCGCCAAATCCAGAACGAACAGCAAATCGTAATGAATGGATTCGGGCAGTTTTTCCGCAAACACCGCGTCCATGCGGCCCGGCAGAAAATCCATATATTTCGGCAGATTGCCGTCGTAAATCATAACCGGCTTTTTCCCAAAGTTAAGCTGTATCAGCCGCCCCAGGCCCAGCACGGACCCGAAAGAATCCGGGTCGGGATTTTTATGCCCGACAATGGCGATGGAATCTGCGCCCGCGATTTTCGACGCCAGCAGATTTATTTTTTTTTCGTC
>WRJH01000014.1 GCA_009782315.1 Alphaproteobacteria bacterium | reverse complement strand
TAACAAGTGTTTCCCATCGTGCGCGTGGGGTTATGACGCCAGCACCGAGACGTGTTCCGGTTCGCCGACAGGCCAGACGTAATATAAAAGGCCGGAATTATCCGGTCCTTTTTTATGGCGGCGCGCCGGGTAATTCTATATAGTGCGAATTATGAAAACCCAAAAAGCATTTACATTTGGCGCGGCTTTGGTATTGGCGCCGCATTTGTTCTGTTGTGCCCTGCCGGTGGTTCTGGCCGCGCTGTCGCTGATTGCGCCGGCGGCGGATTGTCATCGTTTTGAAATCATTCCGCACGCATACATGCCGTTTTTGTTTTTGTTTTCGGGACTTATGCTGGGCCTGGGCTATTATTTCACTTTTTTCAAATGCGATTGCAAGGGTTCGGGCCACAGGCGCCAGAAAATTATTTTATATATTGTGACGGCGCTGTTTCTGCTTGGCGTTTTTATGTTTTATACGTCGCACTAAATTTACCAAACTTTCGCGCGTGATTCGGGCGCAATATATAATTTATCGCCCGGCCGCACATTAAACGCATCGTACCACGCGGGCACATGCGGCAGAATTCCATTTGTGCGAAAACGGGGCAGGGGATGCGGCACGGTCTTTACACGGCGCAAGATTTCTTCGTCCCGGACATTCGCCGCCCAAACGCCCGCGAACGATATAAAGAACCGTTGTTCCGGCGTGAATCCGTCCCGCGTATCCAAATTCGCATTCGCATTTTTGAACGCGGTGTATGCCAGCGTGACGCCGCCCAAATCCGCCAGAATTTCACCCAATGAAAATTCGCCGTTTGCGAATACGCCGGGTGCGACCTCTATTTTATCGAAAAAATCCCGCATAACTTTTGCGCGGCGCTTAAATGCATCCGCGTCCGACGCGGTCCACCAATCGCGCATGTTTCCACCTGCGTCGAATTTGCGCCCGGCGTCGTCGAACCCGTGCGTCATTTCATGCGCGATGACCGCGCCGATTGCGCCGTAATTCGCGGCATCGTCCGCATTCATGTCAAAGAATGGCGGCTGCAGAATTCCGGCCGGGAAACAAATTTCGTTTGTCTGCGACCAATAGTACGCATTCACTGTCTGGGGCGTCATGTGCCACAGGTCGCGGTCGACCGGTGTTTCAATTTTTGCGATCCAGAATTCATCTTCGAAAATGCTTGCGCGTTTTATGTTCGCCCAATATGAATCGTCTGAAATTTCCAGCGCGGAATAATCGCGGAAAGTAGAAGGATATCCGATTTTTGCGCGGAACGTGGACAGCTTTTCCAGTGCCGAAATTTTTGTTTTATCGGACATCCATTCCGCCGCGCGAATATGTTCGGCGTATGCGCCGCGCAAGTTGTCGACCAGTTTTTCCATTCGCGCCTTTGCCGCGGGCGGAAAATATTTCGCGACATACGCGCTTCCCAGCGCTTCGCCCATGGCGTCGTCCATAACGCCCATGACCCGTTCCCACCGGGGTTTCGGCGCAACCTGTCCGGCAATCGTTTTATTGTAAAAATCAAAAGTCAAATCGTACGCGGCGTCGTCCAGAAATACGGACGCCCGTCCCGCAATCATTCGTTTCAGATAATTTTTAATATCGTCCAGCGGTTCTTTTTGCAAGATTTCGATTGCCGTGCGCAATGCCGCCGACTGGCCGGCGTCTATGACGGTGGGCGCGGCGCCCCGCGCGGCGAAATACGCGTCCCAATCGAAACCGGGGAATTCCTTTTTGAATTCCGAATATGTGAATTTGTTGTAATTTTTTTCCGGTTCGCGCAAGACTTCCTTTGTATGAAAAGATTTCGCCAGGCGTTCTTCGATTTTATAAACCGTCGTGGCATCGCCGTCGATATTGAAATGCGCGAACAATTTTGATAAATAATCTTTATATGCCGCGCGGATTTTTTCGCTGTCTTTGGCAAAATAATATTCGCGTTCGGGCATGCCGATTCCGGACTGTCCTATGCCGTAAATATTCGTGGCGCTGTCCACCATGTCGGGGCCGACGCCGTCGCCCCAAAATGGGGAAATGAATTTATGCAGCGCGCCCAAAACCGCCGGCAATTCGTCGCGTCCGGCAATCCTGTCAATCATCGCAAAATCCGCGGCGACGGGCGCCCGGCCCAATGCGTTCAGTTTTTGCGCATCCATCGCAACGTTATAGAATGTTGCGATTTTTTGTTCGATGGAATCCGCGGCATGCTTTTTTTCCGAAATGCCAATGACCAGCGATTTGATTTTTTCATTATTGTCGCGCGACAGTTTTTGAAAAACCCCGTACATCGCAAAATCGTCCGGAATAGGATTGGCCGCGCGCCAGCCGGCGGTCGCGAAATCGTAAAAATCGTCGCCCGGCCGCACATTCATATCCATATTTTTCAAATCTATTCCGCCTGTCATTTTCGGTCCTTTTATACATACGGCAATCGAGGCCGCAAACAGAACGGCGACGACGGCGATAATGTTCAATGTTTCTGATTTCATGTTATGCACGATATATCATGGCCGCCTGTTTTTCAAGAAATAATCTTGATAAGCAATCCGTCCAGAAAAATCAGTTTGTCCGGCGCGACGCAAAGCGTATCCTCGTTGATAAGAAAATATCCCGGATTGCCGTTTATAAAGTCCCAATCAATGACCTTGCGCACGTCGTCGGTCAGTTTCACGCCCGCCGCCGTTCGTAATCCTGTGATGATTTTTTCAACCGCGCGGTCCCGATTGTCCATGATTTCTGTTTTTAATCCGTCATTTTTGTCGTTTATCGTCTCGTACCATTTGCCATCCATAAGCACGCGTCCCGCGGCCGCGGGCCCTATGCCTATGTATGGTTCGCCCGCCCAGATATTTTGATTGTGCCGGCATTCTTCGCCGGGCGCGGCGTAATTGGAAACTTCATAACGATGCAGGCCCGGCGCCAGTTCTTCGCGGATGGCATGATACATTTCCGCGCATGTTTCGTTTGACGGAACTTTAATTTTTTGCGCCGCAAAGGGCGTTCCGGGCTCGATTGATAATTCATAAAGCGACGCGTGCGAAATCCCCAAATCCAAAATATCGCGGCACATTTTCCGAACGTCGGCGACCGTCTGTCCCGGCAAGCCGTAAATAAAATCGCAAGACGTCCGCAATCCCAAATCCCCCGCCGCGCGGACAAGTTTTCGCGCATCCGCCGCGCTGTGCGCGCGGCCCAGAAACTTCAAAATTCCGTCGTCCAAAGACTGCACGCCTATGGAAAGACGGTTCACGCCCGCGGCCATAAATTCCCGCAACCGCGACGCGTCCAAAGTTCCCGGATTGGATTCCAGTGTTATTTCGGCATTTGGCGCGACATCAAAGCGTATCCGCGTCGCCGCCATGATTTTTTTGAAAATATCGACCGGCATAATGCTGGGCGTGCCGCCGCCGAAAAAGATGGTTGGAACAAAAATTGGTGACATACCCTTCCTAGAAGGGTCGGATTTTCCGGCAACTTGTTGCCGTTGGAAATCCGGGGTAGTTGCCCAATATTCGATATCGCGGATTACGGCATTTGCGTAACCGTCCCAATCCGGCCGGCATGCGGTAGAATAAAACGCGCAATAATTGCATTTGGACGCGCAAAACGGAACATGGATATACAGGTTGTGCATAGTGCAATTCTGCGCCAACAAATTCCCATTTGCAAGCGCGATTTGCTGTTGACTGGGGCGGCCCAAAATTGCTATTAATTGTCTGTGGGAAAGACATTAATCCGTTTGCTGATTATCTGTTGCACGTTGGGTGCCTTTGCGCCGCTTGCAATGGCGCAACGCGCCGCCGCGCCCGCCAATCAAAGAACGGAAACAACGCGCGCGGCAACGGTTCAATCGCGCGCCGCCGCGCCCGCCGTCCAGACGCGTTCCGCAGGTATGCAAAACGTTGTGCCGCGCGCCGCCGTGCCCAATGCCCAAACCGTATCCGCGCGCACCGCATCGCCCAGACAGCCCGCCCGATCCGCGCCCGCATCCGCCCGTTCCGCAATATCCGCGCGCAGCGCGCTTGCGCCCGTTGACACGCGCGTGGGCGCCGCGTACGAACAATGCAAGGGCGCGTATTTCGCCTGTATGGACCAGTTTTGCGAAATGAAAAACCAAAGTTTCCAAAGGTGTTCGTGCAGCGACCGGATTTATGATATAACCAGCGCCCAGAATGTAATGCAGGATGCGGCGACGCAATTGACCCAGTTTAACGAAAATCTGGACACTGTCGGCATGACCGCGAACCAGGCGGCGTCGCTGCGCACCGCAACCGAAGGCGAACTGGCGCTTTCCGACGACAAATCCGCGGCAAAGGCGCTTTTGAACGCAATCATGAACGCGATAAGGGGCGAAGATTCGAATATGGGCGGCCGGTACCAGCAATTGAACAGCATCAGTCTGGGCATCAGTCTTGACGCCGGTTTCGGCGGCGCCGATGCCCAGGCGATCGCGTCGTATAACGGCGCGAACCTTTACACGGCGATATACGGCAAATGCCGCCAGGCCGTGCGCCCGGATTGCACCGACGCGTCTTTGCAGCGCGCGGTCACGGCATATCTGATGATGATTGAACAGGACTGCAACACTTTGCAGAAAAAGATAGATAACGCGAAAAAGACGCTTGGCCTTGATGTTCGGGAATCCGGCGCCATGCTGGACCTGGCGCGCGTGCAGAATCGCCAGAATCTGAACCAAAAGGACGCGACCGCATGTCTGCGCGAAGTGGAATCCGCGATTCTGTCGGAACAGGTCTGCGGACCTGGTTATCGCAAATGCCTGGACAACGGCCAGTTCATAGACATCAAAACGGGCCGTCCGTTCGAAGGCGTCGTGGAATTTTACAAGCTGGCGCAGCTTTTGACTTTTTCCGACAACCTGTCGCTTGCCGACCAACGGCTGGCGCGGGTTCCGGCCAACCGCGATTTTGTTATGAATTTCGAAAAACGCACGAAACAGTTTGCCATCCCCGTTCTGAACAAATGCACGGAAATCAGCGACGAAGTCTGGGCCGATTTCCTGGACAAGGCTTTGCTTGAAATCTATTACGCGCAAACCGCAAAAGTGAACGAAATAAAACAGGGCTGTATGGATTTTGTGTCCATGTGCTTTATGAACGGCGAAAAGGCGCTGACACAGTCGATGGCTTCGCTGGTGGACGACACGACCACCAACCAGCCGGGTTTTCTTGCGGCGGTGGACGCGGTATGCGGCAAATACATCGACGCATGCAACAATATGTTTTCCGGCGACATAATCGCGCAGTATATAGAAACCAGAAAAACCGAAGACGTGACGGCGGCGTGCCGCGCGGTTGTGCAGAATTGTTTCGACAAGTTCGGCGGCAAGAATTACGAGAATCTTTTCTTTCCAAACAGCGGCCTGATTACGCAAGGCGCCGCATTGGACTGGTTTTCGTTTGATTCCAAAAAATGCACGACAGAGGTCAGCATTGATGATGAAACCGATGAGAAAAGTTATACCGCCTGTACCTGGTCGTCCGTCGGCACACCGTCCGAATGCGCGCGCGAATTGCTGACGGTGGACGCATGCGCAAAGGATGCGCGCGAAATATTCGGCGGATTTACAAAACTTATAATAGATGTTGTCGATGGCGAAGAAAGACATAGTTATGGCGAATTTACGAACAACGCCATGACGCCCGAAGATATGGACAGTTCGAACAGAATCGCATACACTGGTGTGGCGACAGAGGTTTATTATAGAATCATAGACACCCTGCGAACAAAGTGCGAAAACAGACAGGGCACATTTACAGAACGCAGATTTGATAACAGCAACAACATTGAATGCACCAGCGGCACCAAAGACTTGTGCCCGTGGTATGCCTCTGGCGAAGTGGAAACAAAATCGTGGGGTGTATGCCTGAAGTGTCCTTTGACAGATATGATAGAATGGGGCAAAAATTGTACAGGTCCGTGGAACCCCGACCCCAGTTGCCTAATGTTAAACTGCGGATGCGAAATAGGTCCATGGCTTTACTTCCCCTCCGTTACTTCTCCCCCCGGTACTTGTTCGCTGGACCCAGAAGGGATAGATTTGGTTTGTGATAGTTCCGGCAATTACGGGTGCGGTAAGCAATGTCCCCCCAACTCTTCCCTTGACAGTTCTTGCAGGGAGCCTGGTGGACAGTGTGTAAGAATAGGTTGCCGGTGCAATAATTGTTATAAGCCGGGCACTGGAGACAAGGCCGGCACGTGTATCCTGGAAACCGGCGGCAACGGAGGAGCCCAATCAATATCAATCTGCCAGACTTTGGGTGGTGACAACCCTGAGCTTTTATATTAGATAGAAGCACGTGGAATTAGAGTTGGCAATTTATTGCTATTACGAGAATACGCACAGCTGTAAAGCGGCCAGCGAAACGTGCATAACAAAGGGGCGGCTGGAAAGCCGCCAATCATTTAGCAAGGGGGATTATCGTTTGATTCCAGATAGTTTGATTTTTGCACCAACCATCAACACGCTGTCAGCCCGGCGAAGGCCGGGCCAGGGTCTATTAAAAATTCATTGCTTGTTCTTGTCATCCAAATTATCCAAGAATTCTTGAGCCATTTTGTCAGTATCCAATTGTCTATTCAATTCTTCCGCCAAATCGTTCCATTCGGGATTCATTGTTTCTATCAGACGAAATTTCCATGAGCGCTTCCATTCCTTTATCGCTTTTTCGCGCGCCCAGTTTATGCTGTAACACACGACGGGTTAGATCGTTTGTCATTCCAATATAGGTCGCTTTTGCGCGTTCGTTGAACATTATATAAACCCAATAAGTCCGGTCGCAATAAAATGGTTTGAAATTGATTTGCATTTCTATTTTATAGACCCACTCCGGCCTGCGCCGGAGTGACAGTGTGTTGATGGTTGGTGCAAAAATTAAATTATTTGGAATTTATCTTTAACAATTGGGATTTTCCACCACGACAACCGCGGCGGAATAGTCGCCCTGGTCGGTGATGGATACGAAAGTCCTGCCGTCCGGCGCGATTTCTTTCAATCGCGCTTTCGCGCCGCCGGACAGCACCAATTCCGGCCGGCCGCCTTCGGCATGCGTGACGGACACGTCCGAAAATCCGATTGTGTCGGAAAATCCGGTGCCAAGCGCTTTCAAGCACGCTTCGCGCGCGGCCCAGAAATTCGCCAAATGGCGTTCGGCGTTCGCGGTGTCGCCTTCCGCGTATTCCAATTCTTTTTTTGTAAAAATCCGTTGTTTTTTGAAAGCGGACCAATCCAGAAACCGTCCGCATTCGACCATATCAATTCCGATACCGACAATCATATAATTTCTCCGTTTTCCGAATACTAATAACATTTCGGCAAAATGGTCAAGCGGAAATTTGCCCGAAGATTGCTTGACTATTTCAAATATAGGTGTAATAATCTGCTGGCTTCCCACTTCGCCAAAGGCTTCGTGGGACTTCGTTGGACGGGTCGGCGTCCGGCATTCAGATTAATCCGGCAAGACCTTGCGCATATTGCAAAGGCAAACTTTGAATACATTATCTTATGAAAGATTTATCCAAAGAATTATTTAATCCCCTGTCCGGCGAAGATTTCGGACAGATGTTCAACCAATCATACGGGACCCAGGAAACGCTGCAAGGCTATGCGACCAAGGGCACCGTAAAAGACATTCCGGATGATTTCGTCCTGGTCGACGTCGGCCTGAAAAGCGAAGGCCGCGTGGCGCTTCGCGAATTCGGCGCGACGCCGCCCAAGGTCGGCGACATCATCGACGTGTTTATCGAACGCTATGAATCGCGCGACGGTTCCGCGGTATTGTCTTATACAAAAGCGCGCGCGGAAAAGGCATGGAAAGATTTGGAAAAATCCATCGCCGAAGGCGACGATCCGACGGGAACAATTATGGAAGTCGTGCGCGGCGGATACACCGTCGATTTGGGCGGCGTGTTTGCATTCATGCCTTCGTCCCAGGCGGACCATCGTCCGATACGCGACGCCAAATCGCTGGTCGGTATGACCGATAAATTCCGCGTTTTGAAAATGGACGCCCTGCGCACTAACGCGATTGTATCGCGCCGCGCGATCCAGGCGGACAGCATCGCTGCGACACAGAAAGAGGCTATGCGCAGCATCACATTGGGCGCCGTCGTCGAAGGCACCGTGAAAAACATTACCGATTACGGCGTGTTTGTGGATTTGGGCGGAATCGACGGCCTGCTGCACGTGACGGACCTGTCGTGGAAACGCGTCGGGCATCCGCGCGAATTGGTGAAACTGGGTCAGAAAATAAACGTGAAAGTTATACAGTTCGACCCGGAATCGCATCGCATTTCGTTGGGCATGAAGCAATTGGAAGAAGACCCGTGGGATACCGCGTCGCGCGTGTTCAACGTCGGCGACGTTGTGAACGGCAAAGTGTCGTCGGTTACGGATTACGGCGCGTTTGTTGATTTGGGCGGCGGAATCGAAGGTCTTGTCCACATGTCCGAATTGTCTTGGACGAACAAGAATATCCACCCGTCGAAAATTCTGGGCACGGCCCAGGAAGTCACCGTGGTCGTTCTGGGCATAGACCAGGACAAGCGCCGCATATCATTGGGCTATAAACAGACCCAGGCGAACCCGTGGAAAGAATTCGCGGCCACGCACAATGTCGGCGACGTTGTCACGGGCCCGATTAAAAACACGACCGAATTCGGACTGTTCGTCGAACTGACCCCGAACCTGGACGGAATGGTTCATATTTCGGATTTGTCGTGGGACAAACTTGACGAAGAAGCGTTGAAGAAATTCGTCCGCGGCCAGGAAGTCACGGCGAAAATCTTGGACATCAATCCGGAAAAAGAACGGATTACTTTGGGCATCAAACAATTGACCGAAGGTTCCGATTCCAAACGCACGTCGGTGAAAAAGGGCGCGGTTGTTCGCGGCACGATTTCCGAAGTGACGCCGGACGAATTGATTGTCGATTTGGGCGGTTCCAAAGGAATTATCCGCCGCACCGATTTGTCCATGGACAAAGACAAACAGAAAACCGAAGGCTATAAAGTCGGCGATTCTGTAGAAGCGTCGGTGGTCAGCATCGAAGATGACAGCGTAAAGCTTTCCATACGCGCGCTGCAGGCGGCGATGGAAAAACAGGCGGTAAAGGATTACGCAAAATCCGCCGATTCCGGCGCAGTGCTGGGCGACATCCTGGGCGCCGCGTTCGAGAAAAAGTAAAAAGTCCGGCGAAAGCCGGATTTTTTTATTTTGCAAAATGAATAAAATGGGGTATCATAAGGGCATGAGCAAAAAATTCCAACGAAACATTGAAGACTTTGTATGCGAACACTGCGGCGCAAGGGTCAGCGGCGACGGATACACCAATCATTGCCCGGCATGTCTGTACAGCAAAGACGTCGACATCAACCCGGGGGACAGGGCGTCCGAATGCAAGGGATTGATGCGGCCCGTATCGATTGATGTTAAAACCGACGGCTATGTCATACTTCACCAATGCACGAAATGCGGAAAGGAACGCAAAAACAAATCCGCAAAAGACGACAGTTTTGACGCCGTGCTGAAGATTGCAACCAATACGGGACGATAGGCCGGCGTTATTTCGCCACGATAAATATCTTGTGCTTGTTCGCGGTATCGACGACTTTCTGTTTGTCGATAATAAAACAATTTTTGGAATCGACGATAATTCCGCGCAAGGCGGCCGCCGCGACGTCGCGCACGGTGTCGGGCCCCAATGCGGTCGTGTCTATGCGCAAATCCTGGCCCGGTTTAACCATCTTTGCGAACACGCCGGACGGCTTTTTTAATTTCCATTTTTTCCGGATTTCAATCACGCGCTTTAACATTTCCGCCGTGCCTTCGGCCGCTTCCAGTGCCAGCACCTGTTTGTCCACGACCACGCTGGCGCCGATGTCTTCCGCGCCGATTACTCGCGACACCTGCACGGCGCGTTCGATATTTTTCAAATCGTCCTTGCCTGGTTTTGCCCGCGTCTGAACGCCGGCCGAAAAAGTTAAGTCCGGACACAAATCCTGGGCGGCAAGGACGTGAAATCCTTTGGATTCTATGCCGGCGATTACGGCGCGTGCCATCGAATCATAACCCTTTTGATTTTTCAAAACTTTCAAGAACACGCCCATGGTCCACAGGTCGGGCCGAATGTCGGACAAATTCGGATGCCCCAGCGCGCCGACAAAGGTCAGGTTTTTTATCCCGTGCTTTTTGCATTCTTTTGCGACGGCGCCGCCGGCGCCCATGCGGACGACCAGGTCGGGTTTCAGCGCCGGGTCGTAAAATCCGCGGATGCCCACGACAAAGACTTCCCACCCGGCGGCGCGCAAACAGTCGCGCGCAAGAATCGGCAGGTTCAGGGCCCCGGCAATCAGCGTTATTTTTTTATCGGATTTTTTCACCATGTTTTGATTATATACGATATTGGGTTTTAATCCAAATTTATTTTGCGAAAAAAATCCCCGCTTTCGTGGGGATTTCCGAATGCAGCCAAAAGGAAGGAAAGGAAAGGAGAAAAATTGGCGTACACTCTGAGCTGTTGGTTGACTATCAGGACCCAGAGGAGAGAGAATGTAGGAGGGAGTCTGGAATCCTGATAATCGTGCCAAGCACTTTCGCACTTGACGGCACTAATATAGTGTATTTATATCTTTTGTCAAGTGATTTATTGGTATTTTTTATTTTATGTCAAATCAATGACTAAATGTATATAACATATTGAATTTACATATATTATGGATTAAAAATATATCAATCTCATTGCTTTTTTCACTCTGTCGGTGGTTGCCGCCGCACGTTCGCGGGCACGGATTGTACCGACACGCAATATTTCCATAACCGCGCCGGGATCGCGCGCCAACTGTTCGCGCCGTTCCCGTATAGGGCGCAAAGTTTCCTGTAAAACATCGTTCAGGAACTTTTTAACCTTTACATCGCCCAGGCCTCCGCGTTCATAATGCGCGGAAAGTTCCGCATAATTTTTATATTCGGGCAAAAACGCCGCGAAATGTTCCGGTTGCGCGAACACGGACAGATATGCGAACACCGGGTTGTTCGCGGTATGCCCCGGGTCTTCGACGCGAAGGTGCAGCGGGTCCGTGAACATGGTTTTTATTTTCGCCGCAATATCGTCCGCGGAATCGCCCAGATTGATGACGTTGCCCAGCGATTTTCCCATCTTTGAATTTCCATCCGTTCCGGGCAGGCGCCGCGCGTTTTCATTTTCGTTCACTATCCCTTTTGGCATGACCAAAGTTTCTCCGTATACGGAATTAAATTTATGCACGATTTCCTGGGTTTGTTCGATGACCGGCATCTGGTCTTCTCCAACCGGAACGACGGTTGCGTCGAATGCGGTAATGTCCGCGGCCTGGGAAACGGGATACATAAAAAATCCGACGGGAACGGACGCGCCGAATTTTTCCTTTTTGTCCGCGATTTCCGATTTTACCGTCGGATTGCGCGAAAGGCGCGCGACCGTCACCAGGTTCGAATAATAAAAGGTCAGTTCCGTCAGTTCCGGAATCTGCGATTGTATAAACATCGTTGATTTTGCCGGGTCGATTCCGACCGCAAGGTTGTCACAAGCGACTTGCAGGACATTATCGTGAACCTTTTCGGGATTGTCGGCGTTGTCGGTCAAGCCTTGGGCGTCGGCGATGATGACAAAGGTTTCATAATTTCCGCTGTTCTGCATTTCAACACGGCGGGCCAGCGCGCCGGCATAATGTCCGATGTGCAGCGATCCGGTCGGCCGTTCCCCGGTCAAGATAATTTCTTTTTTCATAATGCAATCCTTTTGCGATTATTGTTATTTTATATCATTATAGGGTGAATTAAAAGCGCAAATATGCGCGCGAAAAGGGTCAGGCGGCAACGCGCCAACAGAAAGATGAAAAAAGAACTTTAAAGCTTTTCATGCTTTTATTATTGCACGGCGTTCTTGGAAAAGCAAGTTTATAAAAAAATCCCGCAGATGCGGGATTTTTGTTTAACGTTTCGAGAACTGCGTCGAACGTCGCGCTTTGCGAAAGCCATAGTGCTTGCGTTCCACAACGCGGGCGTCGCGGGTCAGGAATCCCGCTTTTTTCAGTTCCGGGCGCGATTCCGGTTCTATGATTATCATCGCTTTCGAAATGCCGTGCTTTACGGCGCCCGCCTGTCCGGACAGGCCGCCGCCGGATACGAATGCGCGGACGTCATACTGGCCGTCGCGTTTTGCGACGCCGAACGGCTGGGCGATTATCATCTGCAAAACCGGGCGTTTGAAATATTGCGCCATCGGAATGCCGTTGACGATGATTTCGCCGCGGCCCGCGGCCAGATACACGCGCGCGACGGAATCTTTGCGTTTTCCGGTGGCATACACGCTGTTCGCCAGCTTTGTTATTTTGACACCCTTTGCGGCCGCTTTGGGCGCGGCTGTCTTTGGTGCCGGCGCTTTCTTTTCCACAGGCGTTTTCGGTGCGGGTTCTTTTTTTACCACCGTCGCTTTGGGCGCGGCAGTTTTCTTTTCTGCGACTGATTTCGCCGCCTTGTCCGCCGAAGCCTTGGCGGAGGTGGAGACTTTCTTTGAAGTTTCTGCCATTTTTATGCCCTTTTGTTTTTCGGATTCATCGCGCCAAAATCAATGGCGACAGGTTTTTGTGCGGAATGGGTGTGTTCCGGTCCCGCAAACACGTGCAGCTTGGTCAGACGTTTGTCGGCCAGCGCCACAGACGTGCGGCGCCCCATCATGCGTTTGACGGCGTTGAACACGAATTTTTCGGGTTTTTCCGCGCGCATTTTGCCAAAAGTGCGTTCTTTGATTCCGCCGACCCAGCCGGTATGCCAAAAGAATTTCGTCTTGTCGGCTTTCGTTCCAGTCAGCGCGACTTTTTCCGCGTTGATGATTATGACATGGTCGCCGCAATCCATATTCGGCGTGAATGTCGGTTTGTGTTTACCGCGAAGCAAGGTGGCCGCATAAGTCGCAAGCCGCCCCAGCACGATATTGCTGGCGTCGATGACATACCAATCGGCATGGCATTCGGACGCTTTCAATGATTTTGTTGCTGGCATGTTGTTACCTTTTTGTTAAGCATGCGGATTATGCATCCGCATATGCAAAAAGTCAAGAAATTTATGTGTGGTATTATTATACCGTACTTCGCTAATGGCACTTTGCCAAGGCTTCGTGCCACTTCGGGCTTCGTGCGGCTGATGCCGTATCGCCTTTATTATAAATTTTCTTGCAAATCTACAATGTTTGATATAACATACGGCCACGCTTGCGGATATGGCGGAATCCGAGTATGTGAAATCAAGCATAGCGAAGATTGAACAACTACGAGGATGCGCGAAATCGCAAAGCGATAAGCGAATTGGTAGACGCGCCGCGGATTTTCACCAAGCATAGCGAGGGCTGAAAATCCAGCGACAAGTTTGCCGGCAAGCGAAAAAGACCATATGCGGATATGGCGGAATTGGTAGACGCGCTAGTTTCAGGTACTAGTGGGGCAACCCTTGGAAGTTCGAGTCTTCTTATCCGCACCATTTTTTATTCGGAGTGTAGCTCAGCCTGGTAGAGTACTTGCATGGGGTGCAAGGGGTCGCTGGTTCGATTCCAGTCACTCCGACCAATATTTTTTAAGTAGTTGATTTTACTGTATTATTTATCTACGAAGCCCTGTGTAATACAGGGCTTTCATATTGTCCTTGAATGCCTGAATACGTTTTGCTAAGGTCATAAAGTCGGTTAATCGCTGGAAAGGATAAAAAATGAAAAAGATTTTCGTTGGCTTTTTTTCTATTTTAATTTTTATTTGTGTATTTTTCCCTACATTCGGGATATACATACCTCCTCCTGTTATTCCGGAAGAAGAAAAAACGGAAGAAGAAAAAATAGCTGAATCTTTTTGGGACAGGTTTGAAGAATATGCTAAAAATGGACCGGGTAAGATTACCCTTGGTCATTTATACGCCACATCTGTTTGTGTCAGAGGTAATGATTATAAACAAACGCTTGACCAAGAAAAAGTCTTACATGTTGAATTTTTAAGAAAGGCTGCAAAAGAAATTTACGGGGTCGAGAGCATAGAGCAGGACGAGCAAGGCATGCTTTTATATAACGGAAATATTCTTGCAATAAAAAATAGAGTTGATGAGTTTAATGGCCTTTTAGCAGATTTCAAAAATATTGAACAAGTCAGAAATGAAACAGAAAAACAATTCCGAGATAACATAAAATATGTAAAAAATTTTACTTGTTCTTTGAAAAGCGAATGGGAATGTGAAGAGCAGAATAGAATGAAACAGGAGGCATTGGTTGAAGGAGAAGAATTTAATTGCAAAACCGTATTTGAATACCAATATGTAGAGAATTGTTTAAAAGATGTTTGGGAATGTTGGTTTAGAAATATAGTTCCGATGTAATATGATGCCGCCCGCGCACATTCCATCCGGAACAAAATGATAAAATGGAAAATCAGAAAGAATTTATAGAGTCGCTGTTTTCAAAGAAAGACCGAAAAAAGCTTTGGGTCCTGCCCGCCGTAACGAACAAAGAAATCGATTTGGAACGCGAAAGGATTGTCACCTGGCTGCATCCGTCCGGCCATATCGGATATGTCGTATACAATGACGGTGAAAAAATATCCGCGTTTATGATGGAAAGGCTGGCGGAAAAATCGGCGTCAAACAAGGCGTGCATGTGTTCGTGGTGCCTGTCCGTGAAATCCGCGCGGAATATGACGATATTTTCCAGGAAACTTTCCGAAACCACATCGAACGGCGTTATGCTGTGTTCGGATTTGAATTGTCTGAATTCCATAAACAATCCGGGCGCGAACGCTATGCGGGAAAGCCTTAACGCCGAAGAAAAAAGACAAAGATATTATAAAAACGTCGAAAGCTATATGGCAAAGTATTTGTGATTTCCTGCTGACGAACGGATTTTGTTTTATACAAAGGCATTTTGTCCTGATGCATTGTTTCGCCCAGAAATATTATAATGCGGCGTAACAAGGAAAGGAGAAACCTTATGAAGAAACCAACAAAAAAATTAGCGCTTGCCGTTTCCGCTTTGGCGGTTCTGGCCGTCCTGGGCGGCTGTTCGTCCAACCGGGTGACGTCCGAAGGCAAGGAATACAACCAAACTCACCAACGCGATGAAATAACCCACGTCGTTGCGCGCATGCACCAGATGCAGGGCAGCCGCGCCGAAATGGGCCGCATATCGTTCCGCGAACGCGAAAGCGGATTGCAAATGCGCGTCGAATTGAAAAACACTCGCCCGAACCAGGAATACCTGGTATTCGCATATGAAATAGCCAGGGGTGAAAAAGACCCGCGCAACGCAGGTCCGCTGAAAACCAAAGCGGAACTTAACCTGCCGCGTATCGAAAGCGACCGCAACGGCAACATAGACGCGACGTTCATGATTGCCGGCGTCACCGCGGCCCAGCTGAACGAAATGAAAATCGTGATCAGCCGCGAAGAAAAAAGCGGCGATATGGTAAAGGTCGGTTGGGGCATTCTTGGGACACGTTCGATGTTCTAAAGCACCAGTTCCGCAATGTGCGGAAACGCGGGAGACGCTGTCCCCCGCGTTTTTTTGCCGTGTTATAATGGAATTAATAAAACGCACCAAATGACTTGAATTTTCAGGAAAGTTTTCGTATCCTGTGAAGATGAAAGTTCGTAAAGAATCAGTCATGCGTAATATTCCGCTTATCTATGCGGACACATTTTTGCGCGGCTTTATAATATACGCACCTATCCTGATTATCTATATGGCACAGGTTCTTGACAGTTATGCCCTGGGGATGAGTCTGTTCGCTATAACACAAATATCAAGCGCCGCATTCGAAGTCCCGTCCGGTATAATATCCGATAAAATAGGCCGAAAATGGACGCAAGTAGCCGGCGCAACCGGGGCTTTTTTATGCACGTTCTGTTATGCGGTCGGGATAGGGTTCCCGGTGTTTGTCCTGGGCGCGGTTTTGGGTGGTGTTTCACAGGCGCTGTTCACTGGAAATGACGCCGCCATTCTTTATGACACATTGAAACAAGGCGGCAAACACCAAGATTTTCAAAAATACAGGGGACGCGCGGGCTCTTTGGATCATTTCGCACTTGCCATTTCCGCCGCTGTATGTTCCGGGATCGCTTTGTTGGCCGGACTGCGCGCAACCGTAATAGCAACCACGATTCCTATGTTTCTCAGCGTCATCGTCTGCCTATTTATGCAAGAACCAAAGGTTAACAGCAAATCGGATACAAATATATTCGCGCATCTGTTTTTTGCGATAAAACAAGTTTTCAAAAATAAAAAACTTCGCCTGTTGACATTCGGCAATGCGATAATATGGGG
>WRJH01000013.1 GCA_009782315.1 Alphaproteobacteria bacterium | reverse complement strand
TGACTTGGTGATCGTAATATAAAACGAGAAAGAGTCAAATTCACGTGGATATTTTGAATCGTAGGGATGGTAAAACCGCCAAGAAAAAATCCCCCTTTAACAAGGGGGATTTTATGCCAATTTCTTGAACCGGTCGGGTATTCGGACGACCCAGCGCATTTCCAGCATGCTGGGTTTGTTCCACGAATATATCGGGCGGAATATGGTTTGGATTATCCGGGCCCACTTTGTCGTGCGGTCGAAATTTTTCGCGCGTTTTTTCGTTATGTCCAAAACAACCCGCATGCGCGCGCGCTTGAAATGCTTCTGTTCGCCGCGGGCGATTATATCCGGATGATGGTATTTGGCCAAAAGTATGTCCCAATCAGTATTGCCGAAATGAAACAGGTACAGATTCGGGTCTATATGGAAATTCTTGCCGCGCACGCGGTGAAACCCGCGGCCCCAGCGGACCGGCCGCGCAATCACGCCGGCCTTTGTAAATCTGGAATTAATCAGGCCGTGACCGCGTTGTGTCAAAATCTTTTTCGATTTGTCCAGCGCGTCGTCTTTGTTCAAATGCTGGCCCACGTCTATGCCCAGGCCAGATACAGTCGTTTTGATGTCCAGGCTGGACAGATATTCCGGCAGATTCATTCCGGTTTTCGGGTCGGCAATAAGACATTCGTCCGAATCGCACCCGATGACCAGTTCGTATCCGTTTGCGAACAATTCCGCCGCGCGGTCGGACAGATAATTCAGCCGGCGTTTTTCCGCATCGACAACCTTTATTCCCTGTTTTTCGACCAGTTTGACATTCGCGCGTCCGGCGCCGGACGGCGCCTTTTGGTCCAGGCCGTCCATATATATGTAAAGGTTTTCTTCGCCAAGCAGGGGACCGTAATAGGCCACCCACCGGTTCAGAAAGAATTCGTCGTTGCGCGCCATTGTGACGCATGCGATTCGTTTAAGCGGTTGTTTTGTCTTTGCCAAGGCAATCTCCTTTGGCGGAATTATATCCGCGAAAAATAAATAAAGCAACCGGTGTAAAATGATTTGACAAATAAACAAGGGGTAGTAAAGTTGTTATTGAATCCGGGGGCAAGAGAGAGCGGAACAAAGAGATACAAAGATATGTTTATACAGAAATTCAAAGAAGAACAGCGTCTGGTGATAAACAACGCGGAAAGATACGGATTGTTCTTTCAAGAATACACTTTAAGCTGTCAGGGCGGCGACGACGGCCGTTGCGACGGCGCCGCGTATTCCATAAACATCACGGCGCCCTGTAACCCCAGCGGCGTGAATGTTCCGTTTCCGTTCCCGAAAGACAAGCTGGACGATTTGGTGAAGATTTTGACCGAATGCGGCTTGCCGGAAAAATGTAAGGCGTGTTTGCAGAAAGTGAAATAAAAAACCGGGCGGACGCCCGGCTTTTTATTTTTTCATTCCGATTTTTTTGCGGCCACCCATTAATGTTTGCAGGGCGCGCGGAACATTCACACTGCCGTCCGCATTCTGGTGGTTTTCAATTACCGCCGCCAGGCTGCGCGGCAACGCCATCGCCGTATTGTTGAGTGTCGCCGTGAATTTGACTTCGTTGGTTCCGTTTTCGCGGTACCGCGTATTTGTGCGGCGCGATTGGAATTCGCCGATGGATGAACAGCTGCCCAATTCTTTGTATTCGTTTTGCGATGGAAACCAGGCTTCGACGTCGTCCATTTTGGTTTTGTTGAATCCCATGTCGCCGGTCGATGTGGAAAGTATATGATACGGCAATTCCAAATCCGTCATGATTTCTTCCAAGAATCCCAAAAGCAGCGCGTGCATTTCGTCCGATTGTTCCGGTTTGCAAAATATAAACTGTTCCACTTTGTGGAATTGATGAACCCGTATCAGGCCGCGCGTGTCGCGACCGGCGGCGCCGGCTTCTTTTCGAAAACAGGGGCTGTAACCCGCATATTTTACGGGCAACGCGTCTTCAGGCAAAATCTCGCCGCGGTGCAGCGAATTGATTACTATTTCGCCCGTGCCGGACAGGCTTTTGTCCGGAACGTTCAAATAGAACACATCGTTGTCCATCACCGACAAATCACCGCCCGGAAAATGACCCGCGTCGAAAATCATTTGGGGCCGCACAATCGACGGAACCTGTATAAATTTGAAACCGCGCGCAATCATTTTTTGAATAACGAATGTTTGGATTGCCAAATCAAGTTCCGCCACTTCGCCCATCAGGCAATAGGTGCGGCTGCCGCAGATTTCGGCGATTTTTTCCGGCATCCACCAGTTGTTCATGTCCAGAATTTCATAATGCGCGCGCGGCGTGAAATCAAATTTTGCAGGTTCGCCGACGGTTTTTGTGACCACGTTACTGGTCGAATCCGGCCCCACGGGCGACGTGGATGATGGAATCTGCGGCACGCGGTGCAGCAAATCGTTTAATTCCACTTCGGCGGATTTCAGCGCGGCTTCGTCGTCCGCAATTTCCGCACCGATTTTTTTGGATTCTGCGACCAGGGGCGCGCGCCCGCAAGCGTCCGCCGCCGCAATCGCGGCCGTTATTTTATTTTTTTCCGCCGCCAAAGTTTGGGTAATCGTTTTCAATTCGCGAACGCGCGCGTCCAAATCCAGGATTTTATCCGTATAATCCGCAAAGCCCTTTACCGCACAGGCGTTCTTTACAATATCGGGATTTTCCCGAATAAATTTGATGTCCAGCATTTTAGTCTCGTGATACGTGAAATGTGATATGTGACACGGATTATACATTGCAAAATGCAAATCGCAAACAAAAATTCATATTACGTATTACAAGTAAAATGTGATACGTAACATGTGATATGCAGCTTGTCGCACAAACAAGAGTAAGTATCACATATCACGTGTTACTTGTCACGTATTTTTCCCTTGCTTTTTATCACGTGTCACGAAAAATCCGCCATTCGGCGGATTTTTATGCCACCGCGACCAGCGGCAGTTGTTCCGCCAGTTCGTCGTGAAACAATTGCGGCTCTTCCACAACGCGTTCGAACGTTTTCACGAACAGATAATCCGACAGACGGTTCAGATACTGCATAATCGGGTCCATATTCATATATCTTTCCGATTCGGGCTTTGCCCGTTCCGATTCGGCGAATTCGACCACGCGGCGTTCCGCCCGGCGGCAAACGGCGCGCGCCAGCGATATGTGCCCGCGCGGATTCACAAACCATGTCGGAATCGAATTATTGTGCGATACAATGTAATCTTCCAGAAATTCAACCTGGGATGTCATGCGCGGCATGTCGATATGGCGGTAATACAGATAGCCCATCAATTCGGACAGAAACGTTTGAATCGAATCGAATTTGTCGCCTTCGATGCCCAATGTGCATGAAAGTTCGTCGATTTCACCCATGATTGCGATGACGGGATGGGTCTTGCTGGAAATCCGGTCCGGATTCAGCTGTGTCATTCCTCTATCGCCGGTCTTGGTCGTTATCTGTGCCATTTTATATCACCTCGCAACTGCCGCCGTGACAGGCCGCTTCCTGTCCGAAATTAACAAAATTCTGTTCTTCCTTTATGCTGCCCAAATCAAATACGTATTTTTTCGCTTCGAATTCTTTATAGACTTCTTCGTTGGTGTCTTCCAACGGCGCCTGTTGATAGCTGGCGTCGGAATAGGGCAGCAGGGATATTCCCGTATAATTGTCGCGGTTCGCCCACATCCATTCGCGCACTTCGTCCCATTCGTGATTCTTTATAGAAACGGTGCATGACACGTTGTTGAAATTGTCGCCCGTATTATGTCCCGGCGTCACCCAGTTTTCATACACGTAACGCACGCGTTCCAAAAATTCCAAAGCGGTTTCATTCCGGCGGGTGATGGCGCCGTCCGGCGCGCGCACGACCATCGACAGCACGGCGCGGTTGTCCGGTTTCATAATGTCGTCTTCGACCAGTTCCGGGAAATTCTTTTTCATGTATTCATAGATGGGCTCTATCTTTGCAATGCGCACGCGGCGGATATAGTGTTTCGCATGCCACGCGTGTATGCCCGAAGACGTGCCAAGAAGCAGCGACCCGGTGCCGTCCGGTTTAACGGTGGTCAGGCGTTCCGCCCGGTTAATCCCAATCATGTCCGCAATTTCTTCGTTGGCGCGGCGGACTGCCGCCACTGCCTGTTTGAAATCTATTTTGGAAGGGTCGGGGTGCGACGCGATTCCGGTCAGCGATACGCCGATAAGCGCGGCCTTGTCCGCATTCGTCTTCCATCCAGGGCGTATGTATTTCAAATCCGTGTAAGACGCCTGCAACGTTCCGATAACCGACGCGTAATACGCGCGTTCGTTAAAGTCTTCTTGCGATCCAACCGTGCCCAGGTTGATGGACGTCAAATTGCAAAAGCCCATCGACGGCATTGAAATTTCCGCGCACGGGTTGATAAGCCAGTCGCGATTCGATGTCCAGACCACACCCGGTTCGCCGCAGTCGGATTTTTTCGCGACTTCGAATATATGGTCGAATTCTTCCTTGGTCGTGGTATCGCGGTCGAATTGCACGGAATTGTTGGCAAGGCCCCTTTGCGGATTTTCCTTCCACCATTCGCCTTCTTTTGCGTGCAGCATCAGTTCGTCGTCTTTGTCGAACAGGGCGATCATCGCGCTGCGCCGTATTCCGCCGGCCATAACCGCGTCGGAAAAAAAGCAGCACATGTCATAGCAGTCGAGAGTCGTAAGTCGCAAGTCGTTTGCGGCCAATTTTTTATCCAGCAGTTTCTGGACATGTTCCATGGAATCTTTCAATGGGCCGGGTCCCGGCGCCGCGCACATCGACGATTTTATCAGACAGCCCTTTGGACGTATTTTCGAATAATCGAATTCGATTTTCGCGCCGATATGAAAATATGCGGAAAGTATCGCGCGTATGCAGTCGGACCAGCCTTCGATGGAATCTTCGGGCGTGAAGACTATTTTCGATGTGGATTGCGGCTGTATAAGCAGGGGCAGCTTTTCGACGAAATGTTTCCGTATGGAAAAACCCACGCCGTTTCCGGCCAATAACAGATGGAACAAATCGGAAAACGCCGCCAGGTTGTCTATCGCGACCGCACTGCAATTATACATTCTGTTGTTGCATGCCTCTATTCCCGGGCCGCTGAACTGCATAGAGCGCATGGATGGCAAGATTTTCTTGTCCATGACGAATTCGTACGCTTTTTCTATAATAGGAAGGACGGCCGGAATATGCGCAAATTTTTTCAAATGCATGTTTTTGTTGCGCGCAACGGTTTCGGGGTATGTTTCGCGGCGCTTGCTCTCTGGCATGTATTTCGCATACTTCATATAGTATATCAAATCCGATAAAGCGCGCGTCGATTCGTTCATTTTCCAGAAACCCTTTGATTTTTCAGTCATTAACCAATATATAGTGGTCGGTCGCTTTGTGTTGATACAATATATAGTATTTTGCCTATTTTTAGAATAAAAAAATTTTGTCTTTTTGGCATTTTTGCGCTTGATTTATTTTAATGCCCGGAAAACTGGGATTTTTTTCGGATGCGATTCGCGGGTCTATTGACAACTAAAAACTAAGAACTAAAAACTAAGAACTAAAAGCTATAATCAACTTGATTGCATATGGAAAAATGTGTAAATTGCCCACTGTTGACAAGTTCTTAGTTTTTAGTTCTTAGTTTTTAGTTAAAAAACGGAGTTTTTTATGTACGACATTATTATTCTGGGATCGGGGCCGGCGGGACTGACCGCCGCGCTTTATGCGGCGCGCGCCGGCAAAAAGACGGTTTGTCTGGGCGGAGACCAGCTGGGCGGACAAATGGCCACAATTCATTCTTTGGAAAATTATCCGGGAACACCCGGCATGAACGGCCTGTCGCTGGCGAATACTATGAAAGAACAGGCGGAATCTTTCGGCGCGGAGTTTGTTTTCGCAAGCGCGAAAACAGTTAGCAATGAGCAATTAGCAATTAGCAATTATAAGGTCGTTGCCGACGATGGTAAGGAATACGTTGCGAAAACCGTAATAATCGCCACGGGCGCAAAGCCGCGAAAATTGGACGTCAAAGGAATACGCGAATTCACCGGACGAGGGGTGTCGTACTGCGCGACTTGCGACGGATTCTTTTACGCCGGCAAAACCGTCGCCGTCATAGGCGGCGGAAATTCCGCTTTGAACGACGCCTTGTACCTGGCCGACTTGGCTTCGCATGTCAAAATAATATACAGAAAAAAAGAATTCACGCGCGGAGAGCGCATTCTGGTCGACCGCGTTCTGGAACATAAGAAAATTTCCATCATGTTCCAGGCAGAGATTGCGGAAATAGGCGGCGATGAATCGGGCGTCACATATATCGTAACGAACAATAACGAAAAAATTCCGATTGACGGGGTGTTTGTCGCCATAGGGCACGAAGCGAATACGGACTATCTTTCCGAATCGCTTCCGCGCGACGATATGGGGCGCCTTTCGCAAAAAGATATGCCCGCCGGGATGTACATATGCGGCGACGTCCAGTCGGGATTGCAGATGCAGGTGGCGACCGCTGTGGGCGCGGGCTGCGCCGCCGCGATGGATTGCGTCGGATATATAAATTCTAATTCATAACGCGTAAAAAATTCGCAGATATTTATATAATTCCCCCGGTTTTTTAACGGGGGAATTTTTCATTTTTTATTTTGCCCGATTTGTGATATCATACAGGAAGAGAAAACGAGAGAGTATTGTGAATAGAATCATAGCATTATCACTTTTTGTCACAGGCGCGTTCGGCGCTTTTTGCGCGCATGCGCAAAGCCAGCACGGCACGGTTATAGCTTCCAGCCAGCCCGGATATTATCAGCCGGCGCGCAGAGCACCGGCGTCGCAAAGACAAGAATACGGCCGCAAAGATTGGTATGCCGGCGCGGCGTTCGTTCAAAATTTCGCGTTCTTTACGGAAAATCAGGAAATCAAGGACGCGGGCGAATCAGACAAAATATCGCACAGCGGCGCGGCGCAGCCGGGCGGTTCCGTATTCATAGGGCGCAGCTTTGACGACAACTGGCGGGCCGAATTGGAATTGGGATACCTGTCCGAATATTCCCAAAAAGACTGTGATGGCGGCAATTGTTTCACAACCAGGCTGTCCACGCCTTATGTATCCATAAACGCCACTTATAATACGACCGAACAAAACTGGGGCTGGGTATACACAGGAATCGGCGTCGGCATAGCGATGCCGAACGTATCGCTGGAAAGTTCCCTGCAATATTTCGAAAAGGCAAGCCAGCCGAACGTTTCGGTCATGCCGTCCGCCATGGTCGGATACCGCGCGCGCATCGCCGACGCCTGGTTTGCGGATTTGGGATATAAATTCAGCATGTACGACGCGGGCAAACTGGAATACATCATAGATGTAAGCGGGACAAAGTACGATTCCACCAGCGAATTCGGATGGGTCATGAACCACGCCCTGAAAATCGGACTGGCGTACGAATTTTAGAGCATAGAGCATAGATAATAGAGAATAGAATTAGGAGTAACAACAAATGTTAAGATTAAAAAATAGACTTTCAATTCGTTCAAGGCATCTATGCTCTATGCTCTATGCTCTATGCTCTCTTTGCGTGCTCTTCGCGCAAAGCGCGCATGCGGCGACGGTTACGATAACAAAAAACAACCGCGTCGGCAACGCGACCACGGCGCAAAAAACCATCACGCCAGGCGCGACCATATCGTCATCGGCGGCCGGCGCGCGCGCGGCAAGCACGCCAGCGGCCGCACGCGCGGCGGCACCATCGCCAGTGCGGGTGACCGGCGTCGGCACATCGGCGGTGTCCACGGGCGCGGCGGACGCACGCAGGTCTTCGGTTTACAATTACATACGCAACAACGCGACCGCCGGAATTTCGGTCGGCGGAACAGCGCCGGGGACGGGCGTTGGCGGCGGGGATGTCGACCTGACCGGTTATGTCAAATGGGTGGAACTGCTTGCCGAATTGGAAAAAATACAGCCGCATCCGGGCGGACATTATGAACTGACCGATGAAATCATAGAAGAGGTGATGAATTCGCTGGACATAAAAATCGACGACCTTGTCGGCATGATTGCGGGTAAGCAAAACGAATTAATCGAAGGCGCCGGAATCAGGATAGACAACGCCAACCATACGATAGCGGTTCGCGCCGGTTCGGGACTTATTATAGACAACGACGGTACGGTCGCGCTGGACATGGACGCGATTCCGGTATCGGAATCGTTGGTTCCGGGCCAGGGTATCGGAATCAGCAACGACGTAATATCCGTAAAGATTGGCGACGGCTTGAAAATCGAAGACAACCAGATTGCAGTTGATAGAAGTCTTTTGGGCGAAACCGTTCCATGCCCGGAAGGACAATTAAGAGTAGGGGCGGATGAATGTGTAAGCATAGTCTACTGATAGAAGAGATTTAACAAAAAAACAGCCGAAAGGCACAAAAAAACCAACAGGAGAGAAAAATGAACAAAAAACTTATCTTAACAATGACGGTCGGCGGCGTTCTTTTCGTCGGAAGCCCGGCAATGGCAAACATCGCGTCGCAAGTATATGTCGACCGCGAAGTTGCCGCCGTGGGTGAACGCGTGACGACGAACGAGGGCGATATCACAACCCTGCAAGGCACAGTCGCCGGACATACGACGGCAATCGCCGGCAAGGCGGCGCTGGCTGGTGTTGGCGCGGATGGAGTGATTGCGGCGGTTGACGCCGACGGTCAGTTCGTGCGCGATGCATCCGGACTTACCATCCAGACATTGGCAACCCACGTGCAGGGCAAAGTGGCGGACGCAATCGATGCGGCGGTGACGGAAGCGACCACCACGCTGGGCGGAGATGTGACCGCGCTTTCCGGACGCGTTACGACGGCCGAAGGAACCATAGCGGGACATACGTCGGCCATCACCGCTTTGGAAACGGAAAAGGCTAATATCGGGGATTTAAGCGCGCTGGCCATGGCGCCTGTGGAATGCAGCGATGAAATAAACTCTTGCGTTCTGACGACGAATGGTACTACCCTGAACTGGGAAGTTATCAAACGTTAAAATAAAAAGCGCTGTTCCGGATGCTTTTGCAATACTTGCAAAACTTTCGGAATAGCGCGGAAATTTCAGTCAAAGCGACGTAAAACTTTGACCGGGATTTTTGTTAACAGAAAGATTGTAGGCGGGAAATGAAACCTATTCGCATTCATAAGCATAAAGTCAGTATAATCGCATTGTCGGTGGCCGGCGCGGCGTTTGCGTTAAACGCAAACGCGCAAATTGTTTCGGTGGAATATCTGGAAAAAGCGTATTATGACAAGATTGCTGTTGAAGAATTAATGGCCTCTACGGCAGATGGCGCACAAGGCGCCCAGGGTGCCCAAGGTTTCCAGGGTGCGCAGGGCGCGGACGGAATCGACGGATTACAGGGTTTTCAAGGAGCCCAAGGATTCCAGGGTGCAGCAGGCGCGGACGGAATCGATGGATTACAGGGTTTTCAAGGAGCCCAAGGATTCCAGGGTGCAGCAGGCGCGGACGGGATTGATGGCTTGCAGGGGTTTCAAGGAACCCAAGGATTTCAGGGCGCAGCGGGCGCGGACGGAATCGACGGTTTGCCGGGCGCACAGGGACTGCAAGGTAACCAGGGTGCTGTCGGCGCGACTGGCGCAACCGGTGCGACTGGCGCCACAGGTGCAACAGGTGCTACCGGCGCGACTGGCGCCACAGGAACCAATGGTACAAATGGAGCCCAGGGAAACCAAGGGTTCCAAGGTGTAACTGGGGCGACTGGCGCAACTGGTGCATCCGGGCCGCAAGGTAATCAGGGCACTCAAGGCAGGCAAGGGTTCCAAGGCGTAGCAGGTACAAATGGCGCGCAAGGAAATCAAGGTTTCCAAGGTGCCACTGGCGCAACGGGTGCGACCGGAGCAACTGGGGCGACTGGTTCTGTTGGATCATTATCTACCGCCGGGACTCAAGGTTCTCAGGGGCAGATTGTTACCAATATCACACTCAGTGGCAGCACTTTGACAATGGCGAAATCAAACATTGCGATTCCGACAACCAGCCAATCCAGCGTCACCCCGCCAAGTGGTTACGCAACTATCTGGATAGAATAAAAAATCCGCCGACAGGCGGTTTTGACTACCCCGAATTTCTTAAACTCTCTTCGTTCGTTAACGAAATCCGACCCTTCTGGGAAGGGTATGAAAGATTCGGAAATGCCCTTCTAAGAAGGGCATTACCAATGCAAATATTCAATCTTGAACGATGATTTTTTTATGATATACTTATCTTCATGTTCCTTGTCGAAGACAACAAGATTAATTGGAAAAGTTTATGCGTCGCTGCGGCCGTCGTCGCCTTTTTGTGCGCGCTGGGGATTTTCCTGTTGGACAAGCCTTTGTTCGTTTTTATGCGCCGGTTTGACGGCGCGTTCGCACGCATGCTGGGCGCGTTCAGCAGTTTCAAGTTCTTATTCGCGATATCCGCCGTCGTATTTTCCATTACCGCCGCGGTTCGAATTTGGTATATTCGCCGCCGGGCCGCGTCTTATGATTGGCTGCGCAATCTGAACATAAGCGGGCTGTACGTTTTGTCCGCCGTTCTGGTTTCCGGCGTCATTACCGGTTGTTTAAAAATATTTTTCGGACGCGCACGTCCCGTTTTATGGGAAATTTTCGGGCAGACCGGTTTTTATCCGTTCCACAGCGAATGGGTGTTCAATTCCATGCCGTCCGGGCACGCGGCCGCCGCGTTCGCCGCGATGGCGACCGTTGGAATTTTGTTCAAAAGGTATAAAATACCGGTTTGGATTGCCGCCGCTTTGTTCGGGCTTTCCCGTATCGCCGCGGGTGCGCACTGGCCGTCGGATGTTATTCTGGGCGCGTTCATAGGCATAGTTTCCGCCGAATTCATACGGGCGGCCTTTGCGCGGCTTTCCCGCCGTCGAGCCTAAGTTTTTAGTTTTTATTTACGCGGGGATTGTGATATAATCCCTTTACATAGCAAAAGGATTTTTATATGCGAAAACAAATGTCTTTGTTTGTTCGGGCGGCGATGGTATTCGGATTGGCGGCCGCGGTGTGCGCGCCGGACAATGCGTTCGCCACGGTACATGTTCAAAACAACATATATATCAACACTATGCCGACCGTAAAACAGGGCAAGCCGATGTATTACGTCGGTCCGGACAGACGCGGCAACATGTACGATGATTTGGAAGACTGCGGCGAAGACTGCCAGCATATGGCAAGTAAGCACGTGTCGCGGCCGTACGGCGAACTGCCGATGGCAAATCCGTTCTTTCAACCGGAAAAGGGAAAGTTCGGCGCGGTAACCGAAGCGGGATACGCCCGGAATTCGTTTAATTTCGTCGTTCCGGTCATCGCGCCGCTGCCGCCTGCCGCCACCGGAATCTGGCTGGACGGCGAATCCGGAAAATGGAACGCGGACCAGCTGTTTGTAAAACAGGACGTGTCGTACGGAATAAACGACCGCGTCGCCTTGCTTGCAAACGTCAAATACGGGTCCACCAAATACGAAGTGAATTGGGACGCGCCCGATTTGGACGCCGATACGGAATCCAGCGCCGGCATAGACCAGGCGGGTGCCGGAATAGTCTGGCGGTTTTATGAAAGCGCCGACGTAATCGCGAACATAGACGTCCAGTACATGTGGACAAAGACGAACAACGCTTTGTCATTGGGCGCCATGGTCGGACACAAGGTTTGGGACCATTCGACCGTATACGGATTCGGCCGCGCATGGGGAATCAATTGGGACGACGAATCGTACGGCGTTTACGTAGAAGACGCGCTGGCCGGATATTATATCGTGTTCGACCGCGATATTTCTTCGATTGTCTTGAATCTGGAAGCGGGCCTTGGGGTATTCACCGCGTTCGACGACATGTGGTCGGCCGGCGCGGAACTTGTCTTCGGCGATTACGATTGGCATTCACAGGCCGGGCTTTCACTTAACCTGAATTACCAGCCGTCAAAAAACTTTGCCGTCGGAATATACGGCCGCATGTCCGTATGGGACAGCGCGGATTCGAACGAAAACATAGAAATGTGGTGGCTTGACGCCGGAATATCCCAAACGCCGATGTTCGTCGGAAAAACGGAAGTGACAAAGCATGCCGACATGATGTTCGGCGCCAGATTGTTTTTGTATTTTTAGAGCATAGAGCATAGAACATAGAGCATAGATTATTATGTGCTATGGTGACGGGTTAAGGAAAATGATATGAAATTGATGAATAGTTTTTTAACAATATCGAAACGTATATGTCTATGCTCTATGCTCTATGCTCTATGCTCTGCGTTTGCGACAGCAAACGCCAATCTTCCCGAAGAAAGGCTGGACACGCCGGGCGGCAGCTCTGCGTCCCCCTCTGCCGCCGGATATTCCAATTATAATATAACCGAATTTTTCGGCAGCGCGTCCGACGACGCAATCCGGTTCGACACAGAAGACCCGATGTTTTTCGAATTGGCCGAAGATTTCGTATCGCGAACCATGGCGCAAATCGGCAACGAATCCATGTCGCTGTCGCAAAGGTTTTCATACGGCATAAACGGAAACATGGTGTTTGCCGGAAACATCAGTCTGCAAAACAATTATCATACTCATGACAATGGGTTTTCCGATATCGGCCTGATGCTGATGTATCGCACGCCGGGGCAAAGCGCCGTCAAGACCGACGTGTACGGCGGAATCAATTTCGCCGGCGCCGGCGCGACAAACGTCCCGCGCAGCGCCAGCACCGTGTACGTGACCGGCGCAAGAATAGGGCGCCAGTGGGTCGGCATGACGCTGGCCGGCGTGGTTCAGGCCAGTTGGATTTTCCACGAAGTGTACGGCATGGCGTACATAGATTTGGCGCCAGAGGTTTATTTCCGTCTGCACGAAGGGTGGGGGTTGGGCGCCAATGTGGTGTTCCGCAAGGCGACGGACCCGAATTTCGACCAGGAATGGGTCGGCGGAAAAATCGCAAAGCGATTCGGGCGCACGATGTACGCCGGAACATTCGATTACGAATTCGAAAGCGACGAATGGAAAGTCGGATTCCGGCTGAACCTGTTGTTTTAATTCCTATTTATGTGTTTTCTCTTGTAATGCCCGGCGCGGGTATTAGAATTACGCTTGTGTAAAACCAAGAAAGGAGGAACACATAATGAAAAAGTTAATCGCAATTGCAATCGCCGCGGCCGTATTGACCGGTTGCGCCGGAATGACCCAACGCGAACAGAACACGTATATCGGCGCCGCCATCGGTTCCATATTCTTTGTTCCGGGCGCCCTTATCGGCGGATACATCGGTCATAATATGAAATAAAAATCGGGGCGTTCGCCCCGGTTTATTATTATTGTAGGGGCGTATATTTACGCCCAAATAAAAGGGCGCAATTATGCGCCCCTACATTTTTGTATTTTTATTAACGCGATTTTATGATATAATGCACGCACGATGTATCGTTATATAATTCCATTTTTTTGCGCGATTGTTTTTTGCGTTCCGGCGATGGCCGATAATTTCAGTGAAAGATTCGTTAGTAGAGGAATAGATGCCAAGGCCTTTGATGCCGCTTGGGGTAATGCCGGAACTATTAACAGCACCAATCGTTGTGCGGCCAATCAAGGTGATGTTCAATACATAAGTGGTGCATGCATAGGCGCCAGCAAGTCGCGTTCACCCGCATGTACGAACAGTTAGAGTTGGGGCGATTCCGACGAGGGCGCCTTGCTGATGATGGTTGCGCGTACTGATATAAATGCGAACTGCGCAACATTTAAACCCACCCAATTACGTGCTTCGGCCAATCTGGGAAGCGGTTATGAAGGCATGTCTCATCTTGATAATTTGGCATGCGCTCACAGCAGAAAATGGTGTACCCAGGCAGAAGGCAATGTCAATAGTCCAAAATGCAATAATCCCGCACCAAATGGCGATTGTTCTTTCACAGCGTATCATGAACCCACCAATATCGCCGGATTATCAATAAGGCTTTGCAAACCCGATACGGCGCGTGCAAATACATGTAATCCTAGTAATCCAATCAAAAGAGATACTTTTAATAATGTAGGTTTCAGGACGAATAAGGAGGGAAGTGTTCGTTCAGAAGTGGCCATGTTTAATTGGGCCCAAACCTATGTTTGTGTGAATCGTGACAGCACTTTGGATGCCCATGATAGTATTCTTGCCATATCCAGATGGACGCCCAGCGGTAACGGCGCGTTTGTCAGACAATTCATATTCAGGGCCCATGGTTGGAAAAACGCCACCCCTGAAACATATACATATGGTGGGGCAAGTGTATCATATTATACAAGGGCAACGGTTTCGTTAACCGGATCCGGTCCGGAAATTTTGGTGTGTCGCGACGGATTTGGGGCAAATGCCAATGGAAACGATTGTGTGCCGAATGATTTCAACCAATGCTGTTCGCCGCTGCAGCCGCTGAACAAGGACCAGTTATATTCTGGTATCGGGAATTCCAGCGAGCAATGTTGGACCAAATCCGGCAATGACTTTAAGGGTTGTTTCTGCCAATAAAATCAATCCGATTTCTTTTGGATGATAAAAAATCCGGCGACAGTTTTGCCGGATGCATGTGCAAATGAATGTTTGCGCCGTATTTCTATTTTTCCCGGGCGGCGCGCAGTCTTTTAAATAATTCAACATCCGTTATGGCGTCATCGCAAGGCGTTTCCGTGGCGGACCGTATGGCGGTCGGCCGGATGCCCAGTTTCGTCGCAATATCATGCACCATATAGACATAGTCCAGCACGTCATAGAATTTTCCATTATATTCCATTTTGCGCGATGTTATATTACCGCCGTCCGCCGCCCATCCGTTGCGGCAATATGTGATACCGTAAATATCCACACCCTGGGCCCTTAATAAATAAACCGTGGTATAGACGTATTTCTTTTTTGCCTTGCCAGTCATGACTGTTTCCTTAACTTGTTCCAATAATCCAATCTCTTTTTAATCTCGCGTTCGAAACCGATTTCTTTTGGGCAATAGAAAGTCTGGCGCCGCATGCTTTCCGGAAAACAATTCTGGCCGCTGAAACCCGAAGCGGTATCGTGTTCGTAAACATATCCCGCGCCGTATCCCATTTCCTTCATCATGCGCGTCGGCGCGTTCAGAATATTTTTCGGCGGCGTCAGCGAGCCATATTTTTCCGCCGCCGAATATGCAAAATTCTGCGCGCGATAATTAGCGTTCGATTTCGGCGCCGTGCCCAGATATATCACCAATTCTGTCAGGGCCAGGTCACCCTCTGGACTGCCCATCCGCTCATAAACCTGCCACGCGGACAGCGCGATTTGCATAGCATTCGGGTCGGCAAGGCCGATATCCTCCATCGCGAACCGCGTCAATCTGCGAAACAGATACATCGGGTCCTGGCCCGCGGTCATCATGCGCGCGGTCCAATACAGCGCCGCGTCCGTGTCGCTGGCCCGCAATGATTTATGAACCGCGGAAATCAGATTGTAATGTTCGTCGCCCGATTTGTCCGACATCGGTGCGCGTTTCTGTATGGCTTTGTCCAATTCGTCCGGCGACAGCGCCTTGTTGAAATTCGCCCCCGACAGATATTCGACAGTGTTCAGCAAAAAGCGCGCGTCGCCGTCCGCCATTTGGCAAAGGTGCGTTCGCGCGTCGCGCGACAACGGCATTTCTTTGCCGATAAATTTTTCCGCCCGGTCTAGCAGTTCCAGCAAATCCTCGCTGCCCAATGGCGAAAGAACGCCGATATGACAGCGCGACAAAAGCGCGTTGTTCAATTCGAACGACGGGTTTTCCGTCGTCGCGCCGACAAACACGACCGTGCCGTTTTCAAGATATGGCAGCAGAGTATCTTGCTGTGTTTTATTAAACCGATGGATTTCATCGATAAACAGCAAAGTACCGCGGCCCAATTCGCGGTTCATTTTTGCGGTTTCCATTATTTTCTTTATATCCGCCGTGCCGATAAACACGGCCGACGTCGGAACGAATTCCATGTCCGTGGTATTCGCCAGCGCGCGCGCAATCGTTGTCTTGCCGCATCCCGGCGGCCCCCATAAAAGCAGATTGGAAAGCCGGCCCGATTCGACCATTTGCCGCACAAAACCGTTCGGTCCCAATAATGATTTCTGGCCGATTATATCATCCGTCGTATGCGGCCGCATGCGTTCGGCCAGCGGCGCGTGGACGCCGGTTTGCGGCGCGGCCTTTAAAGTTTTATTTTCTTTTTTCGGCATTTGACTTTAATTTGACTTGCTGTTTATTTATAATATGATAATTATAGTAAAAATAAAGGCGTTTGCAAGATATGAAAAAAGAAAATAATATTTCATCGGGCGATATTGCCGCGCTGGCCGCGGCCGCGCTGGGCGCCAATCCGAAACTGTCCATAGACGAAGCCGTGCGCCAGGCGACCGAATCGCTGCGCCGCGCGACCGCGGTGCAATTAACCGCGCGCCAGGTCACCGATTCGGTGCGGCCGGATGCGATAATTTGTTTCGAAGACGGAACGCGGCATGTCATGCTGCGCCGGTATATCAAACGGAAATTTAACATGTCGCCGGAACAATACCGCGCCAAATGGGGATTGCCGGACGACTATCCTTTCGTTGCGCCGCGATATGCCGCCGCCCGGTCAAAAATTGCGAAAAAAACGGGATTGGGGAAAATAGGGCATAAGGCATAAGGCATATGAATTATGCCTTGTGTGTCAGTATCAGGTATTTGACCGTATTTTTACCAAACATATCTTTGGTTTTGTATCTTGTATCCAGACCCGATTCGGGCGGGGTGGAAAAATCTTTATTCGATATTTTCAAATTCGTTTTAGCTGCCTTTTCCAAAATCCAATCGAAATAATCCAGGTGGTCCGTCGCGATTATAATTTGGCCGCCAGGCGCCAGGCGGCCGGCAAGTTCATTCAAGAATTCCGTTTGCAAAAGCCGACGCTTTTCATGGCGAGATTTCGGCCACGGGTCGGGATGCAAAATATAGATTTTGCTGAACGCAAAATAGGGCATAGGGCATAAGGCATAAGGCATAGATAGCAATTTTCTTACATCGTCCGGCCAGATTTTGATGTTTTTATATTCGGGTTTGATGATTTGTAGGGGCGCGTATTCGCGCCCTGGGGCGCAAGTATGCGCCCCTACATCGTCCGTCATGTGCGAAAGCAACGCCGCCACGCCGTTCATAAACGGCTCTGCGCCTATGATTGTCCGGGTCGGATGGGTTTCCGCCAAATGCAATATATGTTCGCCCGCGCCGAATCCGATTTCCAAAATCGCGTCTTGGTCGTTTTTTGTCGGCGCAAGCGCAGGCAACAGGTTTTCGACCAGCCATTGCTTGCGGTCGGAAAGCGTCTTGCCGCGCACCCGGCCGAAAGTTCGTATCAAAGAATTTTTTGCTTTTTCCATGCACATAGTATAAAATCCAATCTATTCGATTTCAAGAAAAAGGCGGTAATTATTATGAACGAAAAAAATATACTTATAATGGCGTCGGGCAGCGGGTCCAATGCAGAGGCGATTGTAAAGGGCGCCCAGGCCCAGGCGTTGCCCATGCGATTCGTTTGCGGATGTGATAAAAAACCGGAAAAGGCCGGCGTGTACGAAAAAATGGAAAAACTGGGCGTGACGGTTCACTATCTGCCGGCGCCGTACGGAGACCATTCCGCGCTGTCGGAATTTATGAAAAACCATAAACCCGACCTGACCGTCCTTGCCGGATACATGCGCATTCTGCCGCCGGAAATCGCCGACAAATACGACATACTGAATATTCACCCCAGCATTCTGCCATTTGTATACAAGGGCAGCATGGATGCCTACCAGGACGCAATGGACGCAGACGACAAATACACCGGATGCACCGTGCATCGCGTGACGTCGGACGTCGACGCTGGCGAACGCGTCGGCCAAATCGCTTTTGAAATTCCGGAATTCATAAAAACGGAACGCGACATAGGCAAATTAAAAGCCATCGGATTGTCGTACGAACACGCGCTGTACCTGATTGCCATCAACAGCGTTTTGCGGAACGAATCGCCCGACACAATGCTGGTCGCGCGCGTTGCCGCGGCGAATTTGAAAGTGCGCGGTCTGCCCATGATTAAAACAATTGTGCCGCTGAACAATGCGCCCGTATTCGCGGAATTTTGTTCGAAAGAATTGGCATGCCGGTAAAAGGAATATAAAAATGCGTAAAGGCTTATCACCGGATTTAATCGCGCGGGTTTTGGGCGCGGCGCCGAAATGGGCGATTGAGGATTTAGAGGAAAAATTCCCGCCGCGTAATCTGTCGGACGGTGCGATGGTGACGCGTTTCGCGCCCAGCCCGACGGGATTTTTTCACACCGGAAATCTGTATCCGGCGATTGTCGATAAAAAATTGGCCCAACAGTCGGGCGGAGTGTTTATCCTGCGCGTTGAAGATACGGATACCGCGCGCGAAATTCCCGGCGCAATAGATATCGTTCTGGATTCCTTGGCGAAATTCGGATTGAACCCGGACGAAGGCGTGGTCGGCGATAAAGTCGAGGTTGGCGTATACGGCCCCTATACCCAAAGCAAACGCAAAGACATATATCATTCGGTTGCGGCGGAATTGCTTGCACGCGGCGCGGCATATCCTTGCTTTTTAACTGCCGATGAAATGGATGAAATCCGCGCAAAGCAAACCGCCGCCGGATTTCGCACAGGTATTTACGGCGAATGGGCAAGAGACCGCAATCTATCCGAAGATGAAATAATCACACGGCTTGATGCCGGCGAAGTACCATCGGTGCGGCTTTATTCAACAGGCGATTACAATAAAAAAATCTATTGCAAAGAGGCTATACGCGGCAGCGTTGAATCGCCGGAAAACGACAACGACATTGTGATTGTAAAATCGAACGATGGACTTCCGACCTATCATTTCGCGCATCTTGTCGACGACCATTTTATGCGCGTCACGCATATTTTTCGCGACCAGACTTATACGCCGTCATTGTCCCTGCATGTCCAGATGTTCAAAGCGATGGATTGGGCGCTGCCCATTTATATCCATCATGCGACAATTGATATACTGGACGCGGAAACAGGGGGAAGGCGAAAATTGTCCAAACGCAAAGACCGCGCGGCCGGTGTTGGAAATCTGCTGGAAGACGGCTGGGCGCCAGAGACCATATCGGAATACATATTCAATATAATCGCATCCGGATACGAAGATGCAAAAATGAAAAATCCCGCGCTGACCATTTGGGATTATCCAATCAATATCAAAAAACTTCCGGCCAGCGGGGCGCTGTTCGATATGAAAAAATTGGAATGGTGGGCAAGGGAATTTATCGCAGGCCTGGATGAATCGAAATATAAAATAACAGACCGCGTCACTGCATGGGCCGCGGAATATTCGCCCGAATGGCACGCGCGGATAAAAGATAAAAAAGAATATCTGCACGCTATGCTGGACATCGAACGCGACAATCCGAAACGGATTCGCAAAGATTTTATTACTTGGAAACAAACGCTGGAAGAGGTTGCGTATTTCTTTGACGATTTGTTTGTGGAATCCGACGTCGAAATAAATAAAAATATATTGCAAGAATTCCTTTCGACCTTTGATATAAACGATTCAAAAGAAATCTGGTGGGAAAAGATTGTCGCGATTGCCGCAAAGCTGGGAATCAAAAATGGAGATGTCGCGATGGCTTTGCGAATCGCTTTGACCGGGCGCGAAAACACTCCCGATTTATATTCAATCATACAGGTTATGGGGGACGAACGCGTTCGGACGCGGATACAAAATGCAATTAAATAGATTTTTATTTTTATCGTTTTTCATGGCGGCCTGTGCGGGCGGCGGCACGCCGGTCGTTAATTCCGAATATGCGGAAAATCTGGGTTCCATATCGGCCGGATTTATCGGCAAACGGTACGCAGCGGACCCATTGGGCGAAGGCACCGGATTCGATTCGGACCCTGTCATTCGCGAAGATGCTTTCGATTGTGTGACGTTCGTCGAAACGGTCATGGCCATGTCGGCGCCGGGGGACGCGACAGAAAATAAAATCAAAGTATCATATATCAAGGGCCGCCTTG
>WRJH01000012.1 GCA_009782315.1 Alphaproteobacteria bacterium | reverse complement strand
AATACTTCGGCGCGGTTGCGAAAAACATGAAACTTGAAACCCCCGACCGCAAATATGTAAAACATGTCGCGGAAATTGTTAAAAAAGCGGTTGATAAAGACGTGTCCGCGGCGATTGGTTCCATACAAATAGCGAAAGACATTAATGTGACCGGAATACGGGACGACGCGCGCGCGATGGAACCTATTATGATTATCAACAACTCTCCGATATACGCAGGCATTACGGAAGGCTGTTCTCCGCATACTTCGCCGTTGTACAACGACCTTTACATGTATTCCATTCAACGCGGAATATCGAACGCGATATGCAAAGCGCTGCCGATTGGACGCGTAATGTATACATGGAAACTGCCCTGGTGGACGGGCGCTGCGGAACGCCGGAATTTCCATCCCTATGCTTTCATAGTGCGAACGGTCAATACGGTTGATTTCAAGAGCGCCGACACGACATACTTGAACTTTGACGTCCAGAAATCAATCATGGACGGATTGGCAAAAAAATACAGGCAAAGCCAACAAAACCAACTGCTGCTGTTCGATATGACGCGCAAACCGTCCGCAACGATAGAATACAGGTAATCACCAATCTATCGGCTGCGCCCCTTTGGATTCCAGGTATTCGTTGGTTTTCGAAAAATGATGGTTGCCGAAAAATCCGCGCGCCGCCGACAACGGCGACGGGTGAACGGACTTCAAGACCAGGTTTTCACTGGGGTTGACGATTTCCGCTTTACGCTGGGCATAACTTCCCCACAGTATGTAAACTATATCGGACCGGTTGCGCAACGCGCGGATGGCCGCGTCCGTAAATTGTTCCCAACCCTTACCCGCATGACTTGCCGCCAGATGCGCCTGGACCGTCAATGTGGAATTTAACAGTAATACGCCCTGTCTAGCCCAAGGCGATAAATCGCCTTGGGCGAAGCCACCCGAAGTCTTGACGAAGGGTGGTCTGCCCAAATCATTTTCTATTTCTTTGTATATGTTTTGCAAAGACGGCGGATTCGCCGTACCCGCCTGGACAGAAAAGCACAGACCGTGCGCCTGGCCCGGTTCGTGATACGGGTCTTGTCCGATTATGACGACCTTTACTTTGTCGAACGGACACAAATTGAACGCGTTGAAAATATTTGCAGGCGCCGGATAAATCTTTTTGCCCGACATATATTCGCCGCGCACAAAGTCGGTCAGTTCTTTGAAATACGGTTTTTCAAATTCCGCGCCTAATGCCTGTTTCCACGATTCTTCGATTTTCACGTCCATTTCACACTCCTTCTATCAAATGGTTTTGACAAGACTTCCAAAGAACAACATCTATGTATCCGCGCGGCAATCCCGTTTCGCGTTCCAGGTGCACAAACATTGCATCGCATGCGGATTTGATTTCCGGGTCCAGTTTTCCGTTATTGACTTTATCTTGTAGGGGCGTATTGCATACGCCCGGGCGAACGCAGTTCGCCCCTACAAAAGCCACACCCAACCTCTGAATCCATATATCGTATTTCACAATATTCTCGCCAAGATTCCGCGCCAGATGATTCGCCGTGATTTTACCGATATGCGGCAAAGTCGCAAGGTAAGAAAGCTTTGAATCCAACCCGGAAATCTTGTAATATTCGGCGCAATATTTTTCCCGGTTTTCCCATATCTTTATAATCGCATTGACTTTATTTTTATTGTTGAATATTTTCAAAAGACAATCGCTGCCGACTTTTGACTTTCGACTTTCGACTATAAAACCCATAATTTCGGCATGTTTTAGTTTTGCCGTTTTTTGGGAAAATCCGCCGGCAAGAACAACGTAAACGGCCTGGGCCGCAAAATCGTCCGGCCCCAATATTTCATAGGCGCACAGCCTTTTTTTAATAACATCGAAAGTATCGGAATCGGAATCCAGTCCGGCATCTTTTAACCGCCGCTCTAAATCAAAAAAGATTTCGCGGGACAGATTCATTTTATACCATAAAAGGAAGGTTTTCCAATGTCCCCTCGCCCACCCTTACATTGACATCCACCATCAGAAACAGACGCTCTTCTTCTGTATTGTTCGGCACGTTGCAATCCTTGTGGTCGAACATATCCGGCGCCAGAAAATGCGAAGTATTGACCGAAAGCCGCGTCACCAGATGGTCGTCGTCAAGAAGAGTGTAAATCGGCCCGATATTTTTCGGCTGATTCTCTCCGATTTCATGTTCGTTCTGGGGGCAGCGCAAAGCGTCAAGCAGCGTCTTGACGCGGTTGTCTATATCCGCGCGCGCGACGCCGACGATTTCCGGATGCATCAGCTGAATGTCCAGTTCCGCGATAAGTTTCAGATTCGGGGTGATAATCGGATTGAAATCCACGCCGCCTATGTGCTTTGTGGTGACCGGCGATTTGGTCGGATTCGGCATCATGTATTTGCCCAGATTGTTCCACGGCGAATATTCCACCAGTTTTTTCAACTGGGGATGAAACTGCATGCGTATGTCGGTTATATGCTGGGCGCGTTTTTTCGGATTGGTGCGCAGCTCTCCGAAATACAGCAGTTTGAATTTCATGACATCCTCCTGTGGCTATGCATCTATATTCGCGTTCAGCGCGTTGTTTACGATAAAATCGCGGCGCGGTTCGACGACGTCGCCCATCAGCATGGAAAACACTTCGTCGGCGCGGCCGGCGTCGGAAATCCGAACCTGGAACAGCGCGCGGTTGTTCGGGTCCATCGTCGTTTCCCACAGCTGTTCCGCATTCATTTCGCCAAGTCCCTTGTACCGCTGGATGGACAGGCCTGTCTTTGCATATTCAAAGGCGGTGGTAAGCAACTGGGTCGCGGTTGTTATGCGCTGCTCCTTGCTTTTAACGCGCAAGGTTGCCGGCGCGGAGAACATGGATATCAGTTCGTCACGTCCCGCCATGCGTTCCCACGCGTGTATTTCGGGCGAATCCAATTTGTCGACGGACAGGAAATAAGATTCCGCGACAGAACGCAGGACCCTTGAAACTTCGATTCCGTTTGAATTGCGCGCGACTTTCCAACCGCGTTCGAATTCCATTTCCTGGGAATCCAACAATTTTTCAACCGCCGCAGCCGACCATTCCCCGGGGCCGAAAGCGCCGTTCAGCGCCAGCGCTTCGACAAACCGAACGGGCATGACGGACGACAGCGGCGAAAGGATATTTCGCGCATTCATGCACAGTCCCAAAACACGTTTTATATCGTTGCCGATAATCTGCGTCCCGTCGGAAAGGGTCAGCGCCCCGTCTCCGGCGACCGCATCCATCATATAATCGTCGAATTCGCGCTGGTTCTGCAAATAGCGTTCCTGTTTGCCGCGGGCGACTCTATACAGCGGCGGCTTTGCGACATATACGTATCCGCGATTGATGGCCTCGGGCATGTGGCGGTAAAAGAACGTCAAAAGCAGCGTCTGGATATGCGCGCCGTCGACGTCCGCGTCGGTCATTATTATGACTTTGTGATAGCGCATTTTTTCGACGTCGAAATCATCCGAACCGATGCCGGCGCCCAGCGCGCTTATCATAGTGCCGATTGTTTCGGACCCCAGCATGCGGTCGAACCGCACGCGTTCGACGTTAAGGATTTTTCCGCGCAGCGGAAGTATGGCCTGGAATTTCCGGTCGCGGCCCTGTTTGGCTGTGCCGCCGGCGGAATCCCCTTCGACGATGAACAGTTCCGATTTCGCCGGGTCGCGTTCGGAACATTGCGCCAGCTTGCCGGAAATGACGTTCAAATCGGGGCCGTTTTTCTTGCGCGAAAGTTCGCGCGCCTTGCGCGCGGCCTCTCTTGCGGTCGCCGCTTCGACGATTTTATCGATGATTGTTTTTCCGACGGTCGGATTTTCGTCCAGATATTGATAAAGCAAGTCCGACACCGCCGATTCCACAACCGGTCGGACTTCGCTTGATACCAGCTTGTCTTTCGTCTGGGACGAAAATTTCGGGTCCGGAATTTTCACAGATATGATGTTGGTCAGGCCTTCGCGGAAATCTTCGCCGGTCAGGGCGATGTCTTTCTTTGTATTCTTTTCGGCAATGTATTTGTTCAGCGCGCGCGTAAGCCCCGCGCGAAATCCCGCCAGATGCGTCCCGCCGTCGCGGTTCGGAATATTGTTGGTAAAGCAAAGCGACGTTTCGTTGTACGCCGTGGTCCATTCCAGAACGGCCTCTACATAAGTATCGTCGACCTGTTTCAATATATGAATCGGTTCGGGGGTCAGTTTTTCCTTGGACTTGTCCAGGTACGACGCAAATCCGCGCAGACCGTCTTTGGAATGGAATTCCATATTTTTTTCTTCCCCGCCGCGCAAGTCTTCGAATCTGATTTTCACATTGGCGTTAAGGAACGACTGTTCGCGCAGCCAGGTTTCCAGAGTGTCGAACGAAAATTCGGTGAACGTGAATGTCGTCGGGCTGGGCAGAAAAGTAACCTCTGTCCCGTGTTTATCGCCGGCATCTGCGTTGATGACGACCAGTTCGCCGACGGGCGCGCCATCTTCGAATTTCAGCATGACTTCCTGTCCGTCGCGCCATATGCGCAGTTCCAGCCAGGTGGACAGCGCGTTCACAACGGACACGCCGACGCCGTGCAGACCGCCGGACACCTTGTACGCGCCGTCGCCTTCGTTGTCGAATTTTCCGCCGGCGTGCAGTTCGCACATGATAAGTTCGGCGGCGCTGCGTCCGGTCTCTTTATTTATTGCGAACGGAATTCCGCGGCCGTTGTCGCGGATTGTCGCGGACCCGTCGGGGTTCAGCGACACATAGACTTCGTCCGCATAACCCGCCATGGCTTCGTCGATGGAATTATTGACGACTTCGTAAATCATGTGGTGCAAACCGGACCCGTCGCCCACGTCGCCGATGTACATTCCGGGGCGCTTTTTGACCGCTTCCAGACCTTTTAATACTTTGATTGAATCAGCAGAATATTCTTTGTTGACCGACATTTTTATAACCTTTTTTATTACTGTTTTTTGCCCTGGAAATATAGCAAAAAGCCCGGAAAATTGCAAGAAAATACTAACAAAAAACCACCCGAAATTCCGGCTTGTTTTTACCGGATTTCCGGTATATAATGGCACTGATGTCCGGGGATTCCGGCATTGTGGTTTAAGACCCATTAATCAACAAGTACTTCCTGTCCAGGCAGGAGGACACCGAATATCCAATAAGGTGTACTATTCACTTGTTGATAGGTCTTAACCTCCTGCCATCTTTTTCAAGATGGCTTTTTTTAATCGGAGGATGACAATGACAAATGAAGCCAGATTGGAACAAATTCGAAAACTGTTTGCCGATATTACAAAATCGTTGGAAGATTATTACAAAGGCTGGGATTCTTTAATGACCGCTAATTGTAAACTTGCCGAAGAAAATAAAAAGTTGAAAATCGAATTGGGTATTTGCCCATACGGCGATAATAAACCAAATTAATTTTGTTTGTCACGATAATGCCGACGTTATCTGGTCCTGCATCTCAAAGGTGCCGAACACAACCCACGCGATAATCAGCGACACAAGAATAATGCCGGCGCTGTTCATAAAACTGGAAACCTTTTCCATTCTGCGCACGGAATCGTCCAGGTAATCGTTCGCTATTTTCGACAGGTTCTGGTCGAATCCGGTCATGTCCGCGTATATCGCCAAATCGCCGATGATTTCGTCGTTCGGAAATCCCGCGCCGGTATTGGAAAGCGCCCGGCCCAAATTGTCGCCGTTGGTTATGAACCGGTTTGTCTTTTCCAAAATATCGCGCAGATATTTGTTGGAATTGTCGGCCAGCGCTTTTATGGCGACGGGTATGGAACTGCCCGATGCGACCATCGCGGCCAGCGTCGTCATCCATCCGACGGATATGGAAATCTTGTACATGGACCACGGCGGCAGGCGGTCGAACATATACCGCATGCTTCCGGACCAGGTGCCAAGCGAACGCCAAATCGCCAGAAATAATACGATGGCGCCGCCGACAACCAGCGGCCAGAACCGGTTTGAAAATTCCGAAACCCATATCAGCTGGGCGGCCGCGCCGCGCCAAACTATGTCGCCGCCGGCCGCGTCAAGCAGCGGCGGCACCAGATAAATCCCGACCGCGATAATGATGACGAACGTCAAGGCCAATAAGAATAAGGGATACGTCACCGCGTCGCGCATTGCGGAATTGATTCGCGCGGCACCTTCGCCGACGCGAACGACATTGTCCAGCGCAATGGAAAGTTTGGACACGTCGCCGACGGAAAGCATTAACGCTTCGCTTGCCGGGGCCCATCCGCGAACGCTGTCCGGAAACGAAAGCCCGCGTTCCAGGTTGGATTGAATCGCGGCAAGCGCTATTGCGAAAGGTTCGTCCTTTTTTTGTCCGTTTTTGGATTCCACTTGCCAGATTCTGTCCAGCGCATCCATCAGCGTAAAGTCGTTGCGCAGCATGGATGAAAGCTTGCGATAGACATCCATCCGTTTTGCCTGCGATGTGCGGAATGTCCATTTTGAATAAATAATGTCCAGTTTGCCCGCCATGGTTAATAAACCCCCGGCAAATCCAAAAGCCCGACCCAGCGTTCAAGTTCGGACGGATCGATGGCCCCTTTCAGCATCAGTTCCATAGCCGATTCCTTCAAAGTCCGACCGTTCAGGTTTTCCAGCCAGTATTTCATCGCGCCGGTCCTGTCGCCGCCGAGCGCCCGTTCCAAAAATTCATTATCGGTTATGATGATTTCGCCCGCTTTTATCCGGCCCAGGAATCCTTTTTTGTCGCACAGCTCGCACCCCTTGCCGCGGACAAAAACCTGGGCGGCGCCGATTTTTCCAACGGCGTCATTCACGCGCCCGTACGCCGCATGGTTCGGATGTTCGGACAATCTTTCCTTGCACTTTGGGCACAAGGTCCGAAACAGCCGCATCGACACCAACCCGCGCATCATCGTCTCGTCCCGCAGTTTGAACGATTCCACGCCCAAATCCAAAAGCCGGGTCAGCGCCGCCATCGCGGAATTCGCATGCAAAGTCGTCCATACGGAATTTCCGGAAAGCGCCGCCTTTAACGTCAGCTGCGCCGCGGACAATGTGCGGATTTCTCCAACCATCAGGGCGTCCGGGTCGCTGCGCAGCGCGGCGGCCAGCGCTTCGGTGAATTTCTCTTCGCGCTGTTCTTCGTTGTTCGCGTTGGTGACGGGAATCTGGCGCGCGCCGAAAATCTTTCGTTCGGCCGGGTCTTCGACGGTTATCAGGTTTATTTCATAATTATGCTCTTTCAGCATCAGCGACATATTATGAAACAGCGTCGTAGATTTTCCGGAACCCGTCGGCCCCGCCACGACGACAAGACCCGTCGGAAACGCGCGCAGCCGCAATAATTGCCGCTGTTCGTATTCGCCGAATTCCTGTTCGGTCTTTATGCCGTCCGCGGGATTGTCGTACAAAAGACGGAACACGACGTACCGCGACCCGAACGCAATCGGGTCGAACTGCATGCGTATGCCCATGACGCCGGTCGGCAGATACAAATCGCGCGTCCCGCGCAGCGGCGTGCGGCCGTCTTTCTGGGCGGACTGGTATTCGTTCTGGGCGTAATTCGAACTGGACTGGTCGGATGACGCGAACGCCGCGCGCACGAACGATTCCCCCCACTGCGAATTATATTCCAGAACCGTCTGCATGCTGCCGTCTATGCGGAAATACACGGTCGTCTGGTCGGCGACTTCGATATGCACGTCCGACACTTTCATCGCCGCCGCGCGCGCGATGATGTCGACGAAATCCTTTTGCATCTGGTTGTCGTAATCCTGCCCTCCCCTTGAACCCGTACCGGAAATCCGTGCGTCGTACGTTTTATATATCGCGGACAAAAGCCCCAGGTCGGAATAAAACGGCGCCAATTGTTTGCGCCCTTCGCGCGCCAAAAGCCCCAGGAACGCGATAACGCGGCCGTCGTTTCTGTGCGTGCGCGATATTATGATTTCCCCGCCGGCGAAATAGGCAAGCAGGTTTTGCGTGTCCTTTGAAACCTCTAAATCGGCAAGACTGGCGGTAAGCAGCCTGTTGCCGTTGGAAAACAGGTAATCGACAATGTCCTTTTGCGCGGCCAGGGACAGCCCGTCCGGAACGGATTTAGTATTGTCACGATAAACTTTCATCGCCGCTTCTGCCAAGACTTTCGCCCCTTTTGATTTTAATCTTTCGCGCTGCTGCTGACGGTCAGACTTTCCTGGGCGCCGTCCTTTACGAACACAACACCCTCGTCCAGCGAAATGGATTTGACGTCGTATCCGTCGATTTTATGGCCGACCTGCACGCGTCTTTTCTGTCCGGTGACCAAATCTTCGACCGTCGCCTGCAACTGGCGGTTCACGCCGACTATTTCGACCAGTCTGAATCTTTTGAATATCGGCAGCGGCCCGGAATCTTCGGCGCTTTTTCCGGCGGCTTTTGCGGACCGCGCGGCGCCCTTGGCGTCCGTTGCGGCGGCGTCTTCGGGATTCAAAAGCTTTTCTTCCAGCTTTTCTTTTTCAAGCTCCATTTTTTTCATCGCGCGTTCCAGCTTTTGGTTTTCTTCCTCCAACCGCTGGACTTCCGGGCTGCCCCTTTCCGAAATATTGGCGGCATCCGCGCGAAGGCGCGCCTGTTCCAACGCCATGCGGTCCAAATCCAGCATCAGCTGCGCCTTTTCCCTTTCCAACTGCAACAGAATCCTTTCCTGTTCAAAGTCGGCGATTTGCTGGAACACCGGCCTGGCGTCCTGCGTCGTTATATCGACCTCCATTTCGGCCGCTGCGGGCATTGCAAACATAATCGCAAACGCCAGATACGGACAACGGATTACGGATAACGGATTACGTTTTTTATTTGACATAGATTTTCACCTCATAGTTCCATTTTTTGGACGACGCGCTCCACCGTACGGACGATAAAAGCACGGCGTCGTAATCTTCGAATATTTTGACGAATTCCATCGGTTGCAGCGCGCTGGCCGCGCCGACCAATACGATGTTCGCGGCGGCCATGGCGCCGGCGCCCTGCACCGTTTCGATGGACCGACGGACATCGGCGTCGTGACCCATCGTCTGGAATACGGAATTGATGTTGCGAATGGCGGTGTCCGCGTCTTGTTCGGCAAGGCGGCTTTGCCCCGGAATTTCATCCAGCTCTAAAACCAAAACCATATCCGAATCCGAATTTTCGATAATTTCCACGCCCGGCATATTGTTCGCGACGAATTCATAGACTTCGGTTATCACGCCGAACCGCCTGTGCAGATGGGCGGCGGCAACATTGTCTTCGCATTCGGCGTCCGCCTGGGTCCAGCCGGGGATAACCTGCATCAAAAACGTTATGGCGTCGAAACACATGCGCGCGCGCGCGGAGATGTCCGGAATATTGTCATAAGGCATGACGACCGCCGCCGGGGCCGGTATCGCGGTTTTCGCGGCGGATAAAAGCGCGGAATCGCGTTCTTCCAATTTTTTCACGTACGCCGCGCGCGCGGCTTCGTCTATTTCCACTTTTTGGGCCGGCGGATTTATAATGTGCGTCAGCGGTTCGCGGAATATGTAAAAAATCCCGAACAGCAAAGCGCCCAGCATGGCAAGCGATACAAACGCGCCGCCGAATTTTCCAATCGGCATCAGATAATATTTCGTATCGCCGGACACGACTTCGGACAGTATTTTTTCTTCGGCGCGCGGAACGGACCAGCCGCCCGGCGCAATCAAAAGCCCCCAGTCGGGAAGACCGGTCAGCAGTTCGTATTCGGCCTTTGCCGACGCTTCGTCCGAAAACAGCTTGTCCTGGATTATGACTCCGTTGCGCACGGACACGATGTAAAAGCCGTTCCGGACGGCGAACGCCGCCAGGAAAGAATTGTAATCCGAAAAGGCGTCGTTGATTTCCGCGGCGGCGGACGGCATGCGGCTTTGATGCCCCAGCGCGCGGCCGCCAATTCCAATCATAGAGCGGTATTCCGTAAAATATTTGACGGCGCCGGGTACGAATTTCGAAAGGCTGCGCGCAAGCCCGCGGGCGTTATGCCCGCCGGACACCGGCTGCCAAAACAATCCGGTGGCGTACTTTTTGCGTTCAATGCTTATTACCTGCGATGCCATTCCCTTCCAACGCCTCCTGTTTTGAAAAATTCTAGCACAACCCAACCCGGCATAACAAGCACAAAGTCCGGGAACGGAACGGGACGAAAAACGGACGGGGCATAGGCAAAATTTCCGATGCACAAACGGCTGCGGGCGATATATAATTCAGGCAAATAAAATGTTTCTGCACCGCCGAAAAAAATCTTTGACGTTCACATTCGGACTGAATCTGGGGATTCTGATTGGCATCATTATATGCATGGCGTTCATAGCCAGGTACTAGGCGCCGGCTATTTCGTAATTGTCCGGATTTTCAAAAAGCTTCCGCAGCGCCAGGTTGTTCAACCCGTGCGACCCCTTGTACGATTCGAAAGTTCCATATACCAGGCCGCCGCTTGTAAACAAATCGCCGACGGCGTCGATAATTTTATGCCGCACGAATTCGTCGGGGCTGTACAGCTTGTTTATGGTGCCCGCGCCGGTGTCACTCAGCGCGATGACATTCGAAAGGTCGGCGCCCAATCCCATGCCGCGTTTTTTCATGTATTCCCATTCCCAGACGCGCCCGAAAGTCCGCGATGCGGCAAAGTTTTTTACAAAGTTTTGCCGCGTTTTGTCTGTGCCGTCGAAAAAGAATTCCGCCGACTGCACGCCTATGATTTTATCCGGGTAATCCAGCGTGGCGCGTATCAAAAGTCCGTCCGGATTCGGCGACAGTTTCACGAATCCGTTTTCGCGCCGGCCGGTTTTCAAATTATGCAAAAAAAGCACAAGGCGCGACAACAGGGGAAGCTTTCTTATCACTTCGCGCCGGTGTGCGACGATTTCTTTTTTCACGATTATCCTTATCCCTGTCTTGCCAGGCTTTTGATTTTTCAAAAGCTTTTCAATGAACTGTTTCGCGCTGCCGTCCATCACGGGCGTCTCCGGCCCGTCGATTTCGACGACCACGGAATCTATCCCGCAAATGAACAGCGCCGCCATCAGATGCTCTATGGTTTGAACCTGGTTCGGGAAAGTCCCGATTGTCGTGTTCCATCTGGTTATGTCGAAAACGTTTTTATAATCGGCCGGAATCGGCCCGCCCTTTATATCCGTGCGCTTGAAAACAATCCCGGGTTTTGCGGACGGTTTTATCACGACGTTCGTCTTTGCGCCGGAATGAATCCCGACGCCTGAAAATTTTATTTCTTTTTTAAGGGAAGCCATTTCCAAAATCCGTCTTCTATCGTTGTTTCCAATGGAATGAAATCTATCCGTTCCTGGTATTCGGGCGACAGGCGAACCCAGTCTTTTTCTGTCGTGACAATATAATCGGCGCCCAAATCGCCGGCGTTCCGGATAATTTTTTCCATATCCCGCGCGGAATACATGTGATGGTCGGGAAAGGATTCGGCCCCGACAATTTCCATGCCGGCCATGCCGCCGACCGACGTAAAGAATTTTTGCGGATACCCTATGCCGGCGAACGCGAAAACGTTGCTGGAAATCCCCGGATTAACGGCCCTGTTTTTTGCCGAAAACACCGGCTTTTTATACCTTTTCGCTATTTCCGATATCCCTTGGTTTCGGTCGCCGATTATAATGACCGCATCCGCCCGGCGTATCCCGGCGCGGACGGGTTCCCGCAAAGGCCCCGCTGGCAGCATGAACCCGTTTCCGACGCCTATTTTGCCATCGAACACCAGAATGGATTTATATTTTTTAACCGTCGGATTTTGAAACCCGTCGTCCATTATTATATGTTTGCGCCCCGCTTTTTCCGCGGCGTCTATGCTTTTTTTTCTGTCGGCCCCCGTGATTACCGGAATGCCGGACGACAACAGCATCTTCGCCTCGTCCCCGCCCTTGTATCCGCGCATAACGACGACAGAACCGGAAAGCCGTTTCGCGATTTCCCGGACTATCGGGGTTTTTCCGGTACCGCCGGCCAAGAGTCCGCCGACGCAAATCACCGGTGTTTTCGGCTTTTTTTGTCCAAAATGCCGGATGATGAAAACTGTTTTTCCGACCAGCCAATAGACGGCCGACAAGGGCAAAAGCGCCTTTGACATCATATTCTTTTTCAAAAACCAGTTTGGCGTCCGCATTATTTTTTAACCTCTCCCGGCTCTATTTTCGGATGTCCGAATTCGGCGTCCAGTTCCTGCAACTGTTTGACCATTATCCGTTCCAATTCTTTGCGCGCGATTTCTATGTCGTCTTTTTTGCCGACGTAAAAGGGTTCGCCCGCCGCAAAAACCATTTTGGAAAACGGCCGGACTATCAGATATCTGTCCCACCGGTTTTGGAACCACGCATGGCTGCACGAAAAGCATACCGGAATAATCGGAGCGCCGGAAATTTTTGCAAAATACAGCGCGCCATCGTGAACGCGCATGCGCGGACCCTTTGGCCCGTCGGGCGACAGTATTATCATATTGCCCTGTTTCAATACTTTCGCGCCCTGTATCAGAACGTCCACGGCGCCCTTGCGTCCGGTAGAGCCGTAAATTCCCTTCATTCCGAACATTCTTTGGAATTTCGCCATCAGCTGGCCGTCGCGGTGCTTGCTGAATATCCCGTATCCGTGCAGAGAGAACCGCACGGCGACCGGCGACAGCATCATGGAACGACCGTGCCAGAACGTCGCAATCGCGGGCTTTCCCTTAAATTTCGTCAGGCTTGCCGCGCCGCGGTATGTCACCCGGCACGACAGGAATACCAACCAAATCAACCCGCATACCAGCGCGGCGACCGCCCACTGCACAATGGGCAGCGTGAACACCCACCGCCAAAATCTCTTCCAAATATCCAACATTACTTTAACATCCATCATGCGTTCCTTGTATTGGTTGCAAACATATCAAAAAAAATATAGTTTTTCAAGGAATCTGATACCACAGGTCTTGCCACGCGGTTTTCAATCTATTCCTATCGCCGAACAAAAGCGCGCGCAAATATTTTATGAAAAACAACAGAATCGGCTTGTAATGAACTTTGCAGAAAATCGGTTCTATACCGGTTATATCCAGAATATCGTCCGGTATCGGCGCGTCCGATTCCGATAATGCCAAATCGACCAAGGCCAGCATATCATGGGGCCGCAAGGTTTTTATATCATAAACTTCCGCACCTTCGTATTCGTCTTTATATCTTGTTTTATCACGCGGAAACGCGTGATACGTTCCGTTCCATGCGGTAAATCCGCCCGGGAAAATATCTGATACGACCGCGCTGGTTTGGACGGCGCGCGCAATATGGTACAGGCCGCCCTCGCTGCCGATGAATAATTTTGATGCGGCCAAAACATCCGGTATGCCTTTACCCATTGATAATTTCCCGCGCATGTCCAACGCGCCGGAAAGCAACGGGTCTTCGCGCGTTCCAATCTGAACGAACCCGTATTCGGCGCCATATTTTTTAACAATTTTTTCAAGTATATCGACCGGCGTCGCTTTCAACGGGTTGCCGCCGGACATGATTGCAATCTGCGGCCGGTCTTTAATCAACAGCCCCTTTTTATCATCCGCCGATATATGCGGCGTAACATTGACCCGGCCCGATAATCCGAATCCCGCAGCGATAAGCTCTACCAATCCCAAACGCCGGTCGACGCCCATTTTGTATCTGAAATAATGGACTTTGATTCCATACCGGGCCAGTTTGCGAAGCGAATTTGTGCACAGAATCTTGCGCCAAAAACCGTCCAGAACATATATCGGAAAATCCAGACCATCGTCTACGCCATGCAAAACGTCGTACATGCCCGGCCGCGCGCAAATCAAAACCGGCGCCTTTCTTTGTATGACGGCGGCGCGCGCACAGGCGCCCAGCATGACGATATCGCCGTACCCGCTGTGCCGGATAATATACAAATCTTTCAAACCCAAATCCCGCGCCGCGCCTAAACTTATGATTTTCATATTCGGTTCCTTTTATGGAATCATACATGATTTGTCCTTGACAATCAAATGGATAGATGTAGAATACGGCAACCATTGCGGGATAGAGCAGCCCGGTAGCTCGACAGGCTCATAACCTGTAGGTCATAGGTTCAAATCCTATTCCCGCAACCACCCTTCGCCTCTGCGAGGCTTCGGGTGGCAGGCCACCCGAAATGACGAGCAGCCAAAGGCGAAGGAGTGTCGCCCGAAGCTGCGAGGCAGCGAAGGGGGACTTGTATGCCGGTTGGCTTTTTGATACAATCCTTGTATGTTCTATGTTTACTTGATTCAAAGTGATAACTTTCCAGAACAACGGTATGTCGGCTATACCGCTGATTTGCAAAAACGTCTTAACGACCATAATTCCGGGTCTTCATTTCATACAAACAAATACAAACCATGGAAATTAGTGACCTATCTGGGATTTTATAATGAACAATCGGCATTGGAATTTGAAAAATACCTAAAAACGGGTTCAGGCCAAGCATTTGCAAACAAGCGCCTTTGGAAATAAAACCCGCCCGTAACGGGCGGTTTTTATTTAATCTTTCGATTATAAATTTTTGCGATTTCGGCGACCACGTTGTCTTCGGTCATATGGGTCGTGTCTATTCGCACTGCGCCGGGCATGTATTTGGCCGGCATTATTGCATTGCGCGCTTCGAACCCGTCCCGCATGGAAAGCGATTTCACCAAATCCGAAAAATTCGTGTTCGCGTCCAGTTTTATCGCGTCTTTGTATTTGCGCATAAAGCGCACCATTTCATCCGCGTCCAGCCATACGTTAACCGGCGCAAGCGGGAACAGCCACCCGCTTCCGCGGCCTTCGAATATTATGGGTTTCGTTCCGATACTGTACGGCTGCATGCGCAGAAATTCCGTGCACCATCTGGATACTTCTGGAATTTGAAACAATTTGCTTGCGCCGCGGGCGTATTTTTCGTTTTGAATCTTCGGGTCGCAGGTTATGCCCTCTATTATTCGCCAGGCCAGCGGGTCTTTCATAATCGTATTAACAATCGCCTTGTCGTAAACGGTTATTTTATTCAGTTCCATGTAAAAGCATATAGCGCGGCAAATAGCGCCCAGAGAAAATTCTTCCGCGTTGATTTTTACTTTCAGTTTTCTGGTAACGCCGGTTTTTCCGGCCCCCGAAAGCCCGCTTATGCATATTACGATTCTGCCCATGTCCGGTATTATACATACAGGAATTCGGATTGCAAATCTAATCCATCAGGCATTTTTTGACGCGCCGGTCGTCGGCGCGCATGTCTATTTGTTTGTTGCGCATCGCGTTTTCCGCATCGATTTTTTGTTTCATTAAAACAATATCGGGGTGGGAATACAGCCCCATCTGCATAATATCCAGGGCGTCGTCGAACCCGTCGCCTTCGGATACGAATATCGGCATTACCGAATTCGCGGCGGCCGCGACGGCGCGCTTTATATCGCCGGCGAAATCGTCCATAACCGACAGGTGCGCGGCTATGTGCAAATCTTCGTGTTCAAGAATCACATTGTACGCGCACGAAGCGGGCGCGTGCCGCGAATCAATCTGGACCAGAAAATCGGTGTATCCGACCGATGCGTCCACCCCGGAAAGCACCACACAGAAACCGCCCGGCACCGGGTCCGCTTCGACGACCAGCGAATATTCCTCTGCAAAAGTCGCGACAACATTGCCGTGCAGCAAGTCCATCGGGGCAAGCGGCCGTACCACGGATTTTTCCCATTCGGGAAACCGGACCGCTACATTCGGATTTTTCTTATATTGCACGCAATCGTTTGCGGCAAGGCCGCAAACAGAGCATAGAGCATAGAGCATAGAGCATAGATATATGCGTCCGGTGACAATCAAAACTTTTTTCAACAATCTCATATTGATTTTTTTTAACCTGCAACCATAGCACATAATAACCTATGCTCTATGCTCTATGCTCTATGCTCTGCGCGCAAAGCGCGCAACTAAACATTCTGTTTTTTCAGATATTCTTCCACAAATTCCGTGCCGAACTGTTTGTACAATTCTTCGGCAAGCAGCACGCTGGACCGTCCCGATTCGAACAGGCGCAAGTATGGCCCAAGTCCGCCCAGTTCCGTATTCAAAATAACAGACTCCCCGTTGACGGGTCGCGACAACAATACGCTGCGTTTCAGATTCGGATACGCCTTGCCCTGTATGAACGCCATTTCCAGCGGGTTCAGCCGCCAGTGCTCGTAATCCGCCGCATCCGCCGCGGGATTCCGGAAAAACATGACCGTCTGGGCCTGTCCGCGCACAACGTCGCCAATGCCCAGTTTGTCCAAAACGTTGGCGCGCTGGAAAGCGGCCATGTACGCCTGGCGGTTTTTGCGGCCCTCTTGCAAGCCCACTATGAAATTTTCGCGGAACATCGCGTTCTGCAACATCGGCGCGGTTTCGTCTATCATGATAAGCGACGGATTTCCGCCCGCGACCGTAATCTGGTTGATACGGTGTATCAGATACGAAATCACCGGCGCGGCCAATGTATCGTCCGATAAAATATCCGTGAAATCGAAAGTGGTCAGGCGCGAAAACAAATCCAAAGTATCGCGGCTTTCGTTGAACACCGGCCCGAATTGCAGCGGGTCGACCCATTTTTTAAGCGCGGGCCGCATGGCGCCGTCGGATGAAAAACAGCTGGTCCACAGGTTGGAAAGCTTTCTGTCCTTTATATCCAGATAATCGAAATTGACCGAAACGGCGCGCGCTATCTCGTCCAGCGAACGCGGGTCCGATTGCCCCGAAATCATCGACAGCCAGCGGCGCATAAACGCGCGGTTGCTTTCCGAATCCTCCATCTTGAACGGGTTCAGCTGGGTATGGACGCCCGTGCCTATGACGTCGGATTCTTTGGACCGCCCCTGAAAGGTCAAATATTTTCCACCGGTCGACATAGTGAATATTTCCGCGCCGCGGTTCCGGTCGAAAAAGAATGCCTTTAATTTCGGATGGCGCAGGGACTGCGCGATAAGGAATGAAAACAATGTCGTTTTGCCGCCGCCGGTCGGCCCGATGGTAAGCGTATGCGCGACCGCCCCGGGCGATTCCGACACATGAAACTGGAACTGGTACGGCGTGCCCTGGGCCGTCGGAAACACCACCAGCGGGCCCGGGCCCCAATCGCTGTTCGCGGACCCGGTCGGAACGGACGACATGGGGGTCGATACGGCCGCCGTTCTGGACAACAGTTTGAAAACGCGCGGAAACACGTCGAATCCCGGAAGTGTCGCGAACCACGAAACCCTTGTCGCGAAATTTTCAATCACCGGCGCCACACCGTGGCCGGCGCATATTTTTTTGAATTCGGCGACCGATGTTTGTAATTCCTCTTCGGTGTCTCCGAACACGATGAACAGCGGATAGTAATTCACAAGGCTTTGGTTGCCCGATATGTTTTCATCCATCGCGTGCACGGCTTCGCCCAACTGCTGCGTCACGATGTCTTCGTTCACATTGTTGGAATCCGCGCCCGAAAGGGATTGACGCACCGCCGTCTCTATCCCTGCATTTCCCAGGACTTGGAAAGAATTCATCGTTATGATTTCCGTCTGAATCGTATTTACTTCGTCAAAAAAATCCTCGTCCATATAATCGGGCGCCGTCTTGAACGAACAGCATGCCGCGATTTTTTTATCGGCGCCGCTGGAATATTTTACAAGACCGCCTTGTATGAATTCCACGGAATCGACCGTCATCAAATCATTCATTGCGGCATCCGTGCGGCGAACATGCGGCTTTGTCACGGGCGACAGTATTCGCGCGTACAGATTCGCGAAATTGTCGGCGCCGCCATGTTTCAAAACCCGTACCTGATATGCGGCAAGAATCGATTCTATGTAATTGGTGTATTGATTTATTCTGTCCAGCGCGCCCGGACCCGAAACCGACAAAACCAGATAATATTTGTTTTTGAAAATTTTCAGTCCCTGGTTGTTCCACTGGTCGTAAATTTTCTGCAAGGTCGGCTGGTCGAATTCATAATCCGTCTTGTCGGATTCCTTGTCGCGTATGGTGAAAAACCGGAATGTCGCGGCGCTGTCCTTTATCTGGTTGAACAGCTGTGTCCGCAAATCCAAAAGTTTTTCTTTTTCGGCGGTATCCTTCATCGATGTTTGAATTCCGTGAAGTTCGAACGCACGCACCATCGCGCCGTTCCGCAATCTTATCGTGGCGCCGTCGGAAAGTATAGAATCAAACGGAAGATATTCGGAATACTTCGCATATCCGAACGCCGGGAAAACAACCTTTGAAATCAACCTTGAATACATCAAAAGGATTATGAACAGCAAAAGCAGCACGGCCGCCAGAACCAGCGGCGTCATTGGAAAACTGTCGTTTACAAAATATTTCAGTATTTCGTCCATATCCTATACCACCAGACTTTCTGGTATGTTTTTCCTGAACAGTTGTATTTTCGCGGCGATTATGTTCGCCAGCTGCGGCTCTCTTTTTGAAAAAATCATTAAAATAGAATGAACAGCAATTACTGACAAAAGAAAATATAACGGGTTTGTTATTCTTACATCGTTTGTTATCGTCACTTCCAATATAAACAATGGAATCCAGATAGAAAATTGAACGAAAAAATTCAATACCGCGATGGAATAAGGCACATAAAATATGCGCGCCGGATTCGCCAAAGCCTTCAATACCTGCTGTCTCAAAAAACTTCTCTCCCCTCCTATCGGAATTATAACAAGTTCAACAATTTTCAACAACAATAAAATCAATCCCAAAGGATATGTTAAAAATCATAAAAAATACATATTTTCACACATGTTTATTATTTATAACGATTTTCAACAAATTCATAATGATCCGCAGAATTAATGCATTTTTTTGTTAAAAACTGTATTTATAATCTGTTAAAGATATTTTTAACAATACCAACATACATAACAAAAACAACAATAATATATATTATGAATTTTGATTTTTTATGTTTTGTTAAAATCAAAAATAACTTGATTTTTCAAATAAATGATATAGAATCATTCGGCAAAAGATAAAACGAGGATAAGATGAAATTTTTAAGTTCTTTGAAAGCATGGAAAAAGCGTGGCAATATAAAACAGATTCGCCGCGGAAAACAGGTTATTTTAATAGACCCTGATAAACCGAAATTCAAAGCCAAACAGGGCTTTCGGAAAAAATAAAAAACCGCATGCATGCGGTTTTTTTAATTCTCTAAAAATAATATTTCCTTACCTATTGATTTAGCATATTCTATTTCATCTTTTGTGCTGCTTCCTATATATCCGTTTTTATTCACTATGAAAACAGCATCGGATATATCTATTCTCTTTTTATGCATGATGTCCAATAATTCATGCTGTTCCGGTGTATATGCGTCTTTGTCATCGGCGGTCGGGTAAATGATGGATAAAACACAATTACCCTCTAATTCCAATCTTTCCGACCAATATCTGATTTCAGACTCAAACCTTAACGAACCGCACATTGTTATAATTTTCATAATTTGCACCTTTGATTAATTATTAAACAAGAAATGACAGATATCGCCCGGCTGCATTATATAATCGCGCCCGACCAGTTTCATTTTTCCGGCGTCTTTTACAGCGACTTCACCGCCCAGTTCCAAATAATCTTCTGCCTTAATGATTTCCGCGCGAATAAATCCTTTTTCGAAATCGGTGTGGATTTTTCCGGCGGCCTGGGGGGCGGTTGCGCCAACGGACACGGTCCATGCGTGTGCCTCTTTCGGACCGACCGTATAGAATGTCTGCAAATCAAGAAGTTTATATCCGGCTTTTATAACTTTGGACAACCCGGATTCTGAAAGCCCGATATCTTTCAAAAACATGGCACGTTCGTCCTGGTCGGACAGCGACGATATTTCCTGTTCTATTTTGCTGGAAATTACCAGTACGGGCGCTGCTGCGCCGTATTTTTGAACAACGGCGTCCGAATACTTGTTTCCATTCGCGGCAGATTCTTCATCGACATTACAAACGTATAAAACAGGTTTTTCCGTCAACAGATTAAAACCGGCGCCGTTTTCGCGTGCAGGAATACCGGCAGTCAAACCGTCTTTTATTTTTTCCGCCATGGCCAATTGCTTGATTGCGTCTTTATCCTGGCCGCGGGCTTTCTTGGTCAGATTGGCGATTTGTTTTTCAATCGATTCCAAATCGGCCAGCATCAGTTCCGTTTCTATGATTGAAATATCGTCCGCTGGGTCTATCTTTCCAGATACGTGGGTGATGTCGTCGTTTTCAAAACATCGTACGACATGAATGATTGCGTCGACCGCCTGTATATGCCCCAGGAATTTGTTACCCAACCCCTCGCCTGCGGACGCCCCTTTGACCAGACC
>WRJH01000011.1 GCA_009782315.1 Alphaproteobacteria bacterium | reverse complement strand
CTTATGCCATATGCCCTATCCCGATCGGCGGCGCCCGCGTACCCCTGTGCCCGCGTGCGGCCATGAATGGTCGCGAACGCCGCTCCGGATTCCGCCGCAATGCGAACCAGTTCCGCAGAATCAAGATGCGCGTTGTCCCAGCCCAGCCGGGTTTTCACAGACACCGGAATTTTAACCGCGCGCGCGACGGATTCAACTATGCGGCCGGCCAATTTATGGTCGCGCATCAAAAAGGCCCCGGCGCCCGCGCGGGTTGCGACCTTTGGCACGGGGCATCCCATATTGATGTCAATCCATGCCGCGCCGTTTTGTTCCAGAATCTTTGCGCCCGACGCCATGATTTCCGGTTCCGCGCCGAAAATCTGGGCGCCGATTAAACCGTCCGCCGCGTAATTGTCGAAATTGCGGTTGCAATTTGTTTGCAGAGTTTTCTTGCGGTTTTGTATCAGCGAATGGCACGAAATCATTTCGGTTAGAATCGGCGCGTCGGGCGCGCATTTCCGCAATATTTTCCGATACGGCGCATCCGTGATTCCGGCCAGCGGCGCCGCGAATACAGGCGTCTGTATAACAAGATTTTTAAGTTTGAATGGCGCGAACATGTTATTTCTGATTTATGATTGCTGATTTATGATTTATGTGATATTATTAACATAATGAAAGAAAAAATCAAAGAATTATTATCTTTTGCAGCGGGCGCCTGGCGCGGCGGGATGCGCGGCAAAATCGGGCTTTTGATGGCGCTGTTCGCGCTGTTTGCATTCGGCCGGATGTTTGTCGGCACAACTTCGGTCCAGGGTTTTATCGCCGGAAATTTCCGGTTGGCGCGGGAACAAAAACAATTGGCCGCGGAACAGGCGAAACTTGCCGAAATGACGGAACATGTCCGGTTGATACAGGACCGTTCGCCCGATTTTATCGAAGAATTGGCGCAGAAACATCTTAACCTGGGCGATCCGAATTTACGGATTTTGAAGCAATAGTAGGGGCAAATAATTATTTGCCCTGTTAATTAGGGCGCGTCGCAACGCGCCCCTATCCCAAAAGTATTTGCAATTTTAATATACGATGCTATAATTCGCGCCATTCGGGGCGTAGCTCAGTCTGGTAGAGTGTCTGCTTTGGGAGCAGGAAGTCGCATGTTCGAATCATGTCGCCCCGACCATTAGTTTCAGTAATCGCGGATTCACACATAGAATTCGCCGTGAAGCCCGCTGTCTGCGGGTTTCACACTTTCATTGACTTTGGTATGGCCGCAAAGTATCCATTTTCCGGGGCAAATATACGCCTTTCTATACAATGGCCATTTTTGCATAGTCGCACCGTTGCTTTTTTTTATAAAATCTGGTAGAATTCAATTTATGAAAATACTGGCGTTTGTCTTATTTGGTTTATTTGTTATGAATCCCGCGTTGGCAACTGATTCTGTCTCAGATGTTAAGTTAGAATTTGGAAAAATGTTCTCAAAATATCAACAAAAATATGGCAACAAATATTTATCAGCCGGAAACACAATAAATTCCTATAAATCAAAATCTTCCGCCGAGGAATTTTATATTTTTTATGATGAAGCAATTTCTTTGATGAAAAGATATTCCGAATCTGCAAAAAAGGAAATTAAGGAAGAAAAGTCCTATACAGTGGGCGCCTGGAACATAATGACTTTTGAAATAGGGGAAATGATTGACGACGATTTTAGTTACAATTATAATTACGTCTCTTTAAGAATTGATGATTATCATGAAAATTACGGAGATAATTTATTTCAATTGAATTTTGATGTACATATTTCAGAACAAGATAAGAAAAATTATGACTTCGGAGACCAAAATATAGAAGGCAAGTGTTTTGAATCAGAAGGATTTTTTGTTGAATTTTCAGGATGTAGAACTGTGGAAGAATTAGAGAATAAAAAATGTACAGACGGTAACTTTCTGATACACAGAATGTTGTATGAATGTCCAGTCCCAGATTGATGTATGGGAAAGTTAGCAACAAACTACCGACCGACCATGATATAAAACAACATCCGCAAGGATGTTTTTTTATATCGTGATTGCGGTGTTTCATTATTTGCGCCACACCTCTTATACAATGCCCATTTTCGCTCAGTCACTACGTTCCTTGCGCGTATCCTCGCAGTTGTTCAGACTTCCCCCGGCCTATGCCGGGGTCGTTTTCACATACTCGGATTCGCCGAATCAATGGCGCCAGCTTTGGCAAGCACTTTACGCATTTCATCATTAACTTGGGTCGACCAGCCGCGCCCAAAGTGGGATTTTAACCCATCAAGAACATCCCGGTCAAATCTGATGCCGGCCCGCTGTTTTGTGACGACTTGTTTTGGACGTCCGCGCGCGGAATTTCGGGTATGGGGACGAGCGATTTTTTTTCTTAACCGCATCAGTCTTTTTAACGCCGATAATTTTTTCTCTACCGTTGCGATTGTTTTGCCAATATCGGACAAAGATTGGATTTTTACCTTTATCTTTTTCGGATTCGATAATATTTTTTGCACCGTTGCCAATTTATACCCCCTGGTTATCCGCGATATAATTATTGTACACACAATAAATAGAAAAATCAATCTTGATTTTTTAAATTTTATTTCCTATGATTAGGCGGATGTAAAACAAACAACAAAGGCATAAATAAATGAATATGTTTAAACGACTGGAACAAACCGCAAAACAGTTCCCGGACAATGTGTTTATTACGCGTGAAAATATAACTTTTCCGCAATTTGTAGAATTGGCAAAAGCCCGTGCGGCGTCGCTGGCCGCGGCCGGCGTTAAGAAAGGAGACATGGTCGGACTGCTGGCTTATAACATAGTGGAATGGCCGCTGACCCTGTTTGCCATATGGTATCTGGGCGGACGCGTGCTTTTGCTGGACACCGGTCTGACATCTTTTGAATATGACAATATGGCAAGGCTGACCGGTTGCAAACTGGTTGTTGCGGACAAAAAGTTTTTTTACGATTCAAAAGAATTCAAGTTTTATGACATTGCGGCAAAAGATGGCAAGGCCGACCCGAAATTAGAACCGGCGGATGTTAAAGAATCCGATATCGCGACATTGTCATTTACGTCCGGATCGACGGGAATTCCAAAGATTGTGCCATTGACGCATTCCAACATGGTCGGGACCGTGGAGTCATGCGAAAGTTTCAATTATGCGTTTTTTGAAAAAGAAACAATTTATGGTTTCTTGCCAATCTTTCATGTATTTGGATTTGCGGCCGCCATCATTCTTCCGTTAAAGTTCGGATCCAACATATTATTGCAGCCAATTGTCGATCCGAAATTAATCATGGCGGATTTCAAAGAATTCAAACCGCATGTTATTCCGGCGGTGCCGCGTGTATTTGAATTATTTCACGGTAAAATACTTGGTGAATTGAAAAAACAAAAGAAAGCCGGGTTGGTCAAATTTGTATTGAAAAACCAAAAATTCTTGACCGCAATCGGTTTGGGATTCTTGGTTCGGAAAATCCAAGGCAAAATTTTGGATGTATTCGGCGGCCGGGCGCGCTTTTTAATTGCCGGCGGCGCCGCAACCAAACCGGAAACCGAAGACTTTTATTTAAGCCTGGGATTACTGTTCACCCAGGGATATGGATTAACCGAAACCGTCGGACCAATCTGCGGATCGCACCCTGTTCCCGGCCGCCAACCCTATTCGTTCGGCAAACCATTAAAGGGTAACGAAACAGAGATGCGCAACGTCAATTCCGAAGGCATCGGAACATTATGGCTGCGTGGAACCAACGTGTTCGGCGGATACCTGGATAATCCGGATGCCACCGCCGAAGTTTTCGACAAAAACGGATGGTTCAACACGGGCGATCTGGTATCAATTGACAAGAATGGCGAATACCGTTTCCGCGGGCGCCAAAAACAAGTTATCGTTTTGGATACCGGTAAAAATGTATATCCGGATGAATTGGAAGGCATGTATATTGTGTTGCCGGGCGTGAAAAATGTCGCCGTATTCGAACACATAATCAATGACAAAACCGTAACGTACGGCGTGTTCCAAATCGACGAAGGCGTAACTTTGGAACAACTGGGCAAGTATATCGCCGACGCAAACAAAAAAATCGCCAGTTATAAGTGGGTGACGCATTTTGCGATAACAACGGATGAATTACCGCTGACATCGACCAAAAAGGTAAAGCATCACGTAGTTCGCGAGAATTTGATCGCCGGGAAATATCCAATGCGTAAGGATTAAATTTCGACCGGCCATCATTCCTTTGCATTTATCATTGACCTGGGACGGAAAAAATTACTATCATTGCAGCAAAGAGGTGAAAAATGAAAAAACTTTTCAATATATTCGCAATTATGGGAATCCTGGCCGGTGGCGCCGCAACGGCGGAAACGCTTGACGCGACCGATACGCAGGACGTGCCGGAAATCGCGGAAATTGCCGAACCGGCCGCGGCCGCAGTCGTAAAAGAAACCGCAAAGCCGGTCGAATCCGTCGCAGAACAGGCGGATGAAGAAGATGCTGCGGCACGCAATCCGAAAACCAAATTCCCGCGCGGAATGCAGGCCGGCCTGGGCGTCAGCGCCACTTCGGGTCTGGGCGGGTTTGTCGGATACGCAAACAAGGATTTTGAATCTTTCTGGTGGAAACGCATCGGCGGCCGCGTGGAATTCGCGACCAGTTCGCCGATACAATCCACGCTGGACGGCGCGTTGGAATCGGCGGTCGACGGTATCGACATGGGTGATTTGAACATAAAAAATCCATACCTGACCATGCACCATTTCGGCGCAATCGCCGATATTTACCCGTTTGGAAATACTTGGTTCCTGGGCGGATGGCGGCTTTCCGGCGGATACGTCGTCGGCAAGACCAAAATGGGCGCCAGTGTGGCCGGCAAAATAGACGGCGCGCCCAGCGACCCGTTTGAATTCGAATTGGACGGCATTGAATACCGCTATAACGGCGGCGACATAACCGCGCGCGCCGACGTGAATTGGAAATACAGCGGGCCGTATCTGGGTACAGGATTCGATTTGGGACTGTTCTGGGGAATAAAAATATTCACCGATTTCGGCGTGGTCTTTACAAAGGCGCCAAAGGCCGCTTTGGACATACCGCTGACCGACAAGCTGCAATATTGGAACGGCAGCGCGTGGACCAATGTCGGACTTTCGGGCCCCGCGGCCGACGCGTTTAACAATGCGAAAAACGAAGTGACGGACGACGCCAACCGCGTGTTGGGCGACATAACGTTCTATCCCATGGTCAAACTGGGGCTGATGTACCGGTTCTGATGAAATATTTACAGCAATTTTTGCTGTTAATGTTATTTGTATTCGCGGGCGAAGCGGTGTACGCCGTCGTTCCCCTGCCCGTTCCGGCGGGAATTTGGGGATTGCTGCTACTGCTTAGCGCGCTGGTTTCCGGCGTTGTAAAGCTGCCGCAAATCGAAAACGTGGCGAATTTCTTTCTGGCCGTGATTCCCGTTCTGTTCGTTGTTCCCGCCGTCGGCGTTTTGGAAATATTCGGCGACATTGCCAAAATCTGGCCAATCATGCTGGCCGTTATCTGCATAACGTATTTGGCCGCGATGGCATCGACCGGATGGCTGGCCGATTTTATGATACGAATGAAAGATAAAAAGTCGAAAGTACAAAGTAGAAAGTAGAAAGACATTATGAATGAATTTATCGTTTCTTCAACATACTTTGGCATCGTTCTTTCCATCGGGATTTACGTGCTGGCCGTGTTTATCAATAAAAAATGGAATGTGTCGCTGACCACTCCGCTGCTTTTGACCACCGCGGGCGTTATCGGATTCCTGTTGCTGTTCAAGATTCCATACGCCGCGTACGCCGCGGGCGCGCGGTATTTGAATTTCTTTCTGGTGCCGGCGACAGTCTGCTTTGCCGTGCCGATGTATAAACAGATAAAAACCCTTGGAAAATACAAATGGGCGATATTGGCGTCAATCATTTTCGGATGCGTCGTATCGGTCGCGACGGTCGCCGCGACCTGTTGGGCATTTGGTCTGGGGCCCGTTATCGCAAAATCTTTGGCCGCCATATCAACAACCACCGCGATAGCCATCGGAATTACCGAAGAATTGGGCGGCATCGTCGCGATAACGGTGTTCGCGGTGATTATCACCGGCATATTGGGCAACGCCGTCGGAAAGCAAGTCGTAACGCTGATGCGCCTTCACAGTCCCGTGGCGCGGGGGCTTGCCATCGGAAATTCCAGCCATGCAATGGGCACGGCCAAGGCGCTTGAAATGGGTCCGAAAGAAGGCGCGGCCAGTTCGCTGGCCATCGTCATATCCGGCATAGCCACGGCCGCCCTGGCTCCGTTGATTTTGTGGATGTTTTTCTAGGGGCTTGCGCCCAATACTTTTTTTGGGAAAGGGTTTCTATCATAGCCCAGATTATCTGATTTTCAAGACAAATGTTTTTCACCCCAAACATTGACATGTTTTTGCCGCGTTCTATAATTATCGTAAATGTAGGAACCAACAACCGCAAGCAAAGGAGTGCAATATGGTATACGATGATAAAAAGAATTCAGGTGATTTTTATGAAGTCGATTATATTATACACCAAGATGAAGATGGCGATACTGTTGTGCTTGATAAGGAAGAATTGCAACAACAGATTCAGGAAGAAGAAATCGAAAACATTAAAGAAGAAATAAGAGAATCCGGCGGATATGTCGAAGATAGCAATTCCGACAATACCGATAATGACAATGATGATTATGACTGTCGCTCTAATCCCGGAAAAATGCCTTTACATTTGCTGGCTATCCAACAAAATTATATGAATCAATTCGGCAGATAACAGCCATAACCAGTCGGAGGGCCTATAATGACAAATAAAATCGCGCCATTATTAAGCAATGAAAGCATCGCAAAAATCCAAAATGTCATGAAGCAGATAGAAAACAAAAAGCCGGAAATCGCCCAAAAATGCGACCCGGAACTTGTCGAAAAATGCATAAAGTTTATAGATCAGCGGTTGGAAGTATTCCAATGGCTGATAACGGGTTCCGCAGGGCGGTTGAAAGTGTTCAAGCCAAAAAACATCGAACAACACACCCCGCCGGCCGAACAGACAGCAACCCGCAAAATAATCCGGCTGCTAAATCCCGAAAGCGTTGAAAAAATCAACACCGTCATTGAACAGCTGGAAAACAAAAAGCTGGAACTTGTGGAACGCCTTGGCCCAGATGTCGCCGCAAAATACATACCAGGCATTGACGGGCGCTTGGAGGTATTGCATTTGATGCTGACGGGTCTCCCAGTTTGGATAGAAAACGCCATACCGAAAGCAGACGAATAATTTTATTCCCCAGACCCCGCGACCAGCGGGGTCATGCTTATTATGTCTATTTTCATTATTGACATAAAATAGCCGTATGGCTATAATTCCATCATCATGAAAAACCCAACCACCAGAACATTCGTCATAAACAAACTGATACGGGATAACGGCCTGAAATCCTATTTGGAAATCGGCGTGTCCAATCCGTACGTCAATTATCTGGACATACGCTGTCCTAAAAAGGTCTCTGTCGACCCGTGCCAGGTTTGCGAATACTTTACCAAAGAATCAATCGAAGAATTCAAAACCTTTATAGATTTCCAAATGACGTCCGACGAATTTTTTGCGCAGAACAAAGACACTTTCGACATAATATTTATCGACGGCGACCACAGTTACGAACAATCTCTGGCCGATTTGAACAATGCTTTGAAAATCATCAATCCGGGCGGATTTATCGTACTGCACGACGCATGCCCGCCATGTTATGAAAACACCCAGCTGGATAATTTCAAAAAAGGACAACCGTATAACGGCGAAGTTTGGAAAACCGTGCTGTCGGCAATCCGCCAATCCAAAGACGAGTTAATTGTAAAGACATTCCCATGGGATTGGGGCGTAACCGTGATAAAAAAACCGTCCGAATACAATGTAGAAATCAAGCCGGAAAAATTGGATTATCATACCGATTACACTTTGCCCGCAATGAACCCGGAATACGATGCGCGGACGCTGAACAATGACAAGGTTTCGTATTTCACATCGCTTTACAACACGCCGCAGAAATCATTGGAACGCACCGCGCGCACGCTTTTGAACCAGACCGACCCGAATTGGGAATGGGTGCTGGTCGACGATTCAAACAACGACGCGGACGCCGCGCGGATGCGCAAATATTTCGAATCATTGAACGATGCGCGGATAAAATATTACAGGTACAGCACAGGGTCCGATGGATTTATCGGCGAAGCCAAATGGCGCGCCGCGTCGCTGTGCCGCGGAAAATATCTGGCGGAACTGGACCACGACGATTTGCTGATGCCGGGCCTGACCCGCGACGTCATAGCGGCCGGCGACGGATTTGATTTCATATATTCCAATTGGGCGTCCGTCATGGTGTCCGATGCGAACGAACTCTCCACCACGCCAAATTACCCGGACGGGTTTGCGATGGGATACGGCGCTTATCGCAGGGCGCAGGCCGTGAATCCGCTGACCGGCGGCGCGTATGATTACCAGGAATGCATCGCCGTGCCGCTTAACCCGAAAACCATACGCCACATAGTCGGCGTGCCGAACCATATCCGCATTTGGAACCGGGAATTTTATAATCATATACAGGGACACAATCCGGACCTGTGGGTGGTCGACGATTACGAATTGGTGTTGCGGTCGTTTTTGGCCGGCGGGAAATTTCTGCATCTGGACACGCTGGGGTATTTGCAAATCGAAACCGGCGACAATACGACGGACAAGCGCCGCGATGTAATTCAAACGATAGTCGCCGCCATCGTCGCCGCCAGCGACGAAGCGATACGTCTTGAATTCGCGTCGCGCAAGATGGACGACTGGGCGTACGCGTATCATAAACAGCATTTCGGATTCGGGTCTTTGCGTTATTGGGACGTCCCGACCCAAAAGAACGCCCCCCGCGCGGATAGCGTGTGGAAGAAAGATAAAAATTAATATCCAATCAGCAGAACAGATTCCGGTTTTCCCAATATATTTTTTTCAAACATTTGTTCAATGAATTTTCGGACAAGTTCATAATCATTGGTGGTGTCGCGATATTTTAATAAAGCGGAAACAACCAGATGATTAACATCATCAGACATTGCCGCCTTTATCACATCAAAAACGCATCTATTGTTTGCGTGCCCGGCCCCGGCCTCTATTTCCACCAATATTTTTTTACCCTTGTGATGCGCATCGCTGGTATGATTTGGCAGTTGTGAAATTTGCTGTAAACAACATCGTTCCTATTGCGAATGTTTAGACTTAGAGGTGTTATATATCGGGCAATCTTATGGAAAAGACGGGGAAAGGAACTCCCAAGACAGACTTAAATCACACTCAACATTACAAAAAATAAATTCCGATATAATAGAAAAATATCCTGATGATGAGGTATGTATCCCTTCAATTTCCATGCCTAGCGCCACCTTCGTCGCCAAGTCCTTCTCGCCCTTGAAACGCCTTTTGACGTTCAATATCTTCCCTTCAAGCGCTTTGATTTGATACTTCAAAGAATTCTTTTCTTCGTATGCCCATCGGTTCAACTTCTCGATTTCCGCCTTCAACATATCCTACGCCGCGCGCTTGTCCTTTGCCGCGATGGACTTGATTTTCTTGTCGTGAAACATATCAAGGAAGTTTTTGAAGCCGCTGATTTTGAATCCCTTGACCTCGACAATATTATCGAAGAACGCGCCCGCGTCGATTGAGAGTTCCGAGCCGCCGTCCGATACGAATGTCGCTATCAGGTGCGTCGCCTGTGTCGGCGCGGTGCGGCGATAGACGCTAAGCCGAAGCAAGCCACGCCCATCTAAAATAAAACTGACCTGCAAAGACGATGCTGTTGTTGTTATGACAGTGCGTGATTATTTAGAGGACGCAGAAAACGCAAAATGAAATTCTTAAAAACCTATTGGCTAGCCATTTCAGTCTATGCAATATTATTCCAAGATAAGTTAACTTCACCCCCTCTGTGACAGTGGTGTTGGCAGGGGTGCTACATATTGGCGATATTTGGGTGGTGGGGTGGCGAAAATTTTGGTGCGAAAATCGCGACAATGACGCGGGGTACATGGGTTGTGGCTGGGCGGGTTTCTAAATCTGTGGGTCGCAGATTCGAATCCTGCCCAGGTTGCCTTGCTTATCGCCTAATCAGAAAAAAATCCGGCGGGATGACGCCGGATTTTCATTATTTTGATTTATCTATTTCGATTTTTCTTTCAATTTTGCCAATTCGCCGTACATGTGGAAATTGGCGAACGCGTACAGCACCAGCGTCGCGCCTATGAAATACATCGCGGCGGCCGCGCCCAGCAGCGGAAAGAACAAAGTCGCCACGGCCAGCGCCCCCATGCCCAACGACATCACAATATCCAACGCATGCCGGCCCGCTTTGGCGCGACGCATATCCAATGCCAATATAAACGTGCGGATCGCCTTTACCAAAAACAGCGCCGCAAAAATATAAACCAGAACGAACATCGTGCCGACCGGCTGTAAAAAGAACACAAGACCCAAAACGATATTCACTATGCCGACAAAAATTCCGGCGAATACTTCGGACGAATTTTTTTTGGTGTCGAAAAATCCGGCCAACAATTGGTAAATTCCGAACAGCGCCAACGCCGCGCCCAAAAGCCATGTCAACGTGGCGAAAACCTGTACCGGTCGCAGGAATATCAAAATAGCGGCGAATAAAAACAGCACGCTTTCGAACAACAACAGGGGCGAGTTGTCTCCATACAATTTTCCGATGGATTCGCTGACAATTTTAGGCGATATTTTTTTGGCCATTTTTTTCTCCTTTGATTTTTTCTTATTTTACATAAAAAAACGCCCGATGGGCATAGGAGAGGTTTCATAGGGCGAATTATGTTTTGTCAAAATTATTGGGCGCGTTTCCACGCGCCCCTACTTTATGGGTTCAAATCCCATATATCAAAATAAAAATACAACCCGTAAAGGGTTGTATTTTTATTTTGGTAGCGGAGGAGGGATTTGAACCCCCGACCATAGGATTATGATTCCCGTGCTCTACCACTGAGCTACTCCGCCGTGGTCGCGATTATATAGCACGATTTTCCGAAATGCAAGCCAGAAATAAGGGATTTATAAAAGCAATAAACCCCTCGCCAAGACATTCTAACTCGCGTTGCTTGTAAGAATGTCTATCCTCTCCCGCAAGGGGAGAGGTGGCGCCCCCTGCAAACACTTGCAATTTGATTTGTTCGCGCTATAATAATATCGCTGTGCAAACAGAGAAGATGCTGAATGCTTTATGCAATAGGTTCTTTGGACTCGGGTGCGATTCCCGACAGCTCCACCAATAAAATTTAGGGGGCTGATTAGTTTCGACAGGGACTGAAAGATAAAGAGTGTATCCGGCATGGCTGCCGCGAAAGGCCGATAAAAATGAAAGCGAACGACAATGTTCGTCTTGCAATGGCTGCCTAAATGGGCATGAATTCTGTTACGGCGATTGCTGTTTGAATTCGCGCTATTGCGGGGTTCGCCGGTACCTGGCAACAGAAACCGGCATTTTTCATTTCATCACTATTTGCAATCCGTCGCGCCGGGTCCAATTCCTGGGTTGGATTTGCACGGCGCGCAACTGGACCCGGTGCTTTTATTCGAATAGGTTCCGACGGGGCATTCCGCCCACGCCGCCTTCATTGCGCGAACCGTCCAAGCGTCCACGCCCGCACAGGGTTTTATAAACCAATAGCCATCGTTGCCGGGCGGCAAGGCATTGCCGTTGTCGAACCAGCCGGCCAAAAAATACCCCGGTTTCCAAATATCGCGGCCGTCCCGGTGATATAAAGCGCAACCATGGTTGCCCAACCATTTGTGCCGGCGGCTGGGGCATTCGAACGCATTCCATTTATTCCCGATTTGGCCATAACCGCCCTGCAGGTCGTATATCACCGCAACGGGCGCGGCGCATGTCGGGCATTCACAGCCCGCAAAAGTCCGGGAAGTGCATATTTCGCCGCCGGAAATATGGCATTTGCTATTTGGTACCGGCGGGATGCTGATGTCCACACAGGTTTTATTTACGCATATTTCCGTATCCGGGTTACAGCCGGGTTCGCAGACGCGCGTGCTGGCCGGGATTTTCACAGAACCCGAAAATCCCGTGATAAAAACCGTCAATGTCGTTGCGATTACCGCAACTGTTGCCGCAATTGCCGCCGGTCCCGCGACTAAAAACCATTTATTTCGCATATTTTCACCCCTTTGACCCGATTAGAGCAGAATTCCGGCCCCCCTGTCAAGAACCTTGCAATTCGATTTATTTGTATTATATTGTGAAAACCATGAGAAATTATATATTGCCCCTTCGCGATTTGGTCGTCCAGCCCGGACTGACCCTGCCCATCTATCTGGACAACCCGACCAGCGTTCTGTCCATGGAAACCGCCGTCAAAGAGCACAGCAAGGTCGTCCTGGTCGCGCAAAAAGGGTACAACTATCCGAACCGGCCGACCGACTTGTTCGAAATCGGAACGCGCGCGGATATCCTTCAATTCCTGCGCCTGCCCGACGGGTCCATACACGTGATGGTCCAGACGACCGCGCCCGTCGAAATCGCCGACTGTGCCGTCGACGAAGACGGAATATTCAGCGGGATATGCTCTGATATTTCGCAAATTGACGATTCGCGCGACGAATGCGTCCTGGCTATGCGGGACAAACTGGCCGATAATCTTTCCCGCATATCGCGCGCCAAACGCATAGACATCGGCAAACTGCGCATGGTGGTGAATAATTATCCCCTGCCCGCTTTTATAGACGCCGTGATTCAGATGACCGGAATAGAACCCGACATCGCCGTTCAGATTTTACAGATGAAGACTTTTATGGAAAAACTTTCCGCGCTGTTGGAACAGGTCGCCATATTCGTCGAAATGGCGAAAATCGACGACGCGATAAACCGCCGCGTCAATTCGCAAATGGACGGCGGACGCAAAGAAGCCATACTGCATGAAAAAATGCGTGCGATACAAAAGGAACTTGGCGACGAAGACGAAATGGACAACGCGTCTTTGCAAAAACGCATAGACGCCGCAAAAATGCCCAAAGACGCGAAAGACAAGGCGGTTTCCGAATTAAAACGCCTGCGCCAATTACAGCCGATGTCGACAGAGGCGTCCGTTATAAAAACATATCTGGACGAACTGCTGTCCATGCCGTGGGGCAAACACGATTCCGCGCCAATCAATTTGAAACTGGCGCGCGCCGAACTGGACCGCGAGCATTCCGGAATGGATTACGTGAAAACGCGAATTCTGGAACATCTGGCCGTCATGAAAAAAACCGGCAATATGAAGGGAACAATCCTGTGCCTGGTCGGCGCGCCTGGCGTCGGAAAAACCAGCCTGGGCAAATCCGTCGCCGCCGCATTGGGCCGGAAATATCACCGCCTGTCGCTGGGCGGCATTTCGGACGAAGCGCATTTCCGCGGACACCGCAAGACATACATCGGATCCCAGCCGGGCCGCATTATGGACGCGCTGAAACGCTGCGGCGCGAACAACCCGGTCGTCGTATTGGACGAAATCGACAAAATAGGCCGCGACCATCGCGGCGACCCGGAATCGGCGTTGCTGGAAATCCTGGACCCGGAACAGAACAAAACCTTTCGCGACCATTATTTGGAAGTGGATTTCGACCTGTCCAACGTGTTGTTTATCGCGACGGCGAATTCTTTGAACCTGTCGTCCGCGCTGCGCGACCGCATGGAAATACTCGAACTGCCCGGATATTCCGAAGACGAAAAGGTCGCAATCGCGCGCAATCATTTAATACGCCGCGCGGCGGCCGACACCGGATGGTTGCCTGAAAACGTCGAAATCGACGACGACGCAATCCGCCACATAATCCGGAAATACACCGCAGAGCAAGGCGTGCGCGAACTGCGCCGCTGTGTCACCGCCGTGTTGCGCAAGACTTTGCTGGACCTGGACGGCGCGGACGTCCGCACGGAATTCGGAATTGCCAAAATAGACGAATTGCTTTCCGACCGCGCGTCTGCGGGATTCACAAAACGCATAGGTTTCGGAGTGAGGGTATAAGAAAAAGGAAACAGATATGATAGATTTGAAACCGTATAAACTTTCGCGCAAAGAATCCGCGGCGGCGCGCGCGGTTGAAAGAGATTCCCGTATCGTCACGGTAATAGACAGCCGCCACACGGCCATGCCGTATATCGAATATTCAATCAGCAGTATGGACGCCGGCCCGTATATAGCGGCCCATATGAATTGCGATTCGGATAGAATTTCTCTGCGGATTCGCAATAATAATGAAAAAGTAAAAAAAATACCCGCAAAACTGGACGAATCCGACACATGCTTTGCATGGGCGGTTTTCTCGATTCTGCAACATAAATACGAACGGCAAAGATGCAATTAATAATCGACACATCTTTACCGGGAATACGGCTGGCCATTGATAATGTAGGGGCGCATATTTGCGCCCCGGGGCGCGAGTACGCGCCCCTACAAAAATCAATTGAAACCGACCGCCAATCCGTCGCCCTGCCCGTCGAAGTCGAAAAATTCCTGGGTGAAAACTTTGCGGCGTTCCGCGACCTTTCCGCCATCGGCGTGGTCATCGGCCCCGGCAGTTTTACCGGAATAAGACTTGGCATCGCGTATGCAAAGGGACTTTCCATCGCATTGGGCATACCCGTTCTGCCGGTCAGCGCATTTGAAATATATTTGGAAAATAATCCCGACGCGTTCGTCGCAATCGACAGCGGGCGCGGTGATTTTTTTGTGGCGGCCGCCGATATGGAGCCAACCATTATGACAATCGACGAAGTCGAAACCGAACAAATGCAATACGCGGCGACCGTGGGCCACCGGCCGTACGATTTGGCCGGCGCGCTGCCGGTACTGCGCCGGAAATTGGAACTTGAAACACCGCCGGTGATACCGCTTTACATACGGCCGCATTATGCTGAAACAGCTTGCTGAACTTCACAAAATTTGTTTCCCAGACAAACCGTGGTCTGCGGACGAATTCGCCGGCCTTCAAAAATCCGGCGCGGAAATAATAGCGTCCGAAAACGGATTCATCGTCTGGCGCGCCGCCGCGGACGAAGTTGAAATAATAACCATAGGCGTTGCACCCGCCGCGCGAAACCAGGGCATCGCCGGCACGATGTTGCTTTTGATGGAAAAAGAAATCAGAAATCAGAAATCAGAAATCAGAAATATTTTCTTGGAAGTTGCGGCGGACAACGCTGCGGCGCGCGCGCTGTACGCGCGGCACGGATACAAACAAATCGGCGTCCGGCCAAAGTATTATGACGGAGTTGATGCGGTGGTGATGGAAAAGCAGGTAATAGGTATTAGGTAAAAGGTATTATGTGGTGGTTATTATAAGTTGTCTAATATATTGGACAGCCTATTAACCCAGGCTACTTCTTACCTAATACCTATTACCTTTTACCTGCTCTGCTAGTCCCGGCTTTTCCGGCACATGAATTTCGTGAATTCTTCTATGTTGGAATTCGTGGCGGACAGTATTTTCGCGATGCTGCCCATGCTGGGCCAGCGCGGTTGGCCGAATTTCGACCAGCGTTTGCTTTTATTGAACGTGGTCGGGTCCAGCCCGCCTTTCTTCGCCAACCCCGAACAGGACAGTTGTCTTGATGCCGCAAAATCTTCTATGGCGTCCCATATATCGTCGTGTGTCATGGTACCCTCTCCTTTCGACCATATCATATCCGACGTTTGGGAATTTTCACACAAGAATGAATTCTTACGGTGGTTGGTGGCTCGTGGCACGATAGTTGCTAAACCAATCCCATCAAATAACAAGATAAAGCTTTGGTAATTTCCGAACCACGAACCACCATCACGAGCCACTATCACGATTCACAGAATTCCAACACGCGCGAATCGAAAATTATATCGCGCGGACGCAGCGGCGCGGCGATGTGCATATCGGCCGCGCGGCGCGTGCGCGACAGCGCGACATACGTCTGTCCGTGCGCGAACGCGCCGCGCGAAATATCGACGACGACGGAATCAAGCGTTTTGCCCTGGGCCTTGTGTATCGTCATTGCGTACCCCAGCGCCAGCGGAAACTGTTTATAGCTGCCGACTTCGTTTTCGGTCAGCTTGTCGTTTTCGTCGCGGGCATATTCCATCTTTTCCCATTTGTCCATCTTGACTTCGACAATTTTTTTATCGCCGTCCAGCAGTCGCACCTTTATATCGCGCGCGTTCAGTTCGCACACTATGCCCATGCTGCCGTTGTGCCAGTCGTCGCCGTTTTTTACAAATACGACCAACGCTCCGACTTTCAGGGTCAGGTTCATAGGCGCGGGCACGTCTTTTTCATTAAAGTTTCCGGACAGTTCGCCGGAATACGTGACGTCGGGCGCGCCGATTTGGGAAAGGCGCGCGGCGTTTATGTTATCCGCCACCGCGCGGAACGGCGTGATGATAACGGACGAAGCGCGGCGGGCCGCGTCGTCGATTTTAAGACTGTTGAAATATTCGACCGCATTCGTATCGCCGCCGCGCAGCAAAGTTAATTGGCGCAGCAAATCGTCGTCGTTCTGCCGGTATACCAAATCGAAATCGGCCCGTTGAAAATCCGCGCGTTTGTATGCGTGCGCGTCGAAAAAATAAGAATTCGGGCGGCCGTACGCTTCCGCGTAATATTGTTCCGCATCGCGCGTTATCACCGGCGGCAATTGGAACAAATCGCCGACCGCGACGACTTGCAGGCCGCCGAACGGCGCGTTGTTTTTCCGCGCCTGTCGCGCCAGGATGTCCATCGCGTCCAGAACGTCCGGCGGCACCATGGATATTTCGTCGATTATAAGCAAATCCGCCGCGGTCAGAATATTGCGCGGTTTGGCCTTTAATTTCAATAAATCCGGCATGACGAAATCGCGCGGCGCGATTTGGAACAGCGAATGTATCGTCTGGCCGCCGATGTTCAGCGCCGACACCGCCGTGGGACAGGCGCAGATTATGCGTTTCCGACTGGCCGATTTCAGATAGTTTACAAAAGTGGATTTCCCGGTTCCCGCCTGGCCCAGGACCAGCATGTTCCCCACGCCGTTTTCAATCGCGTCGAACGCGCGTAATTGGGATTCGTTCAAAATCGGGGCAATTAATGACATGCCGTATTTTATAGCCTTTTTTCCGATAAAAAGCAATGTTGTTAATACTTGACAATATTATATTATGGTGTTAATGTACAAAAAAGGTAAAAAATATGAATTACAACCAATTTCATTACGACCGCTCTATAAAGGCAATCGGCGCCACCGGCGCGGCCCAAAGCGTCAATTACGAAACCGCAAATCTGAAAGTCTGGTTTATACATCAAATGCGGAATTCTTTTTATATGCTGATGAATGAAACCGTCGGCGGAAAACCGCTGTTCCCCGAATACAGGTCGCAATTCAAAGACGGCGACGAAGACATCATGCCGAATCCGAATATGACTTCGTGGCGGCAGCTGTTCGCCATTTACCAAGTGTTTCACGCCCAGGCGACGGGACATATAAAGGGGCTGGCCGTTCCCGCAATAACCGATTTGATGGATAGGGTTGTGGAAGAATCAAACTGGCGCGACGAATTCGACGCTTGGTACCAGCTTCCGTTGGATTACCTGAACAATACCGGCGGTTTGCAGATTCGTAAAATCGACCGCAGCGCGGGAAAATCCGATGTCAAATTTGCCGTGCGCAACAAACAAAACCCGCATCATCTGGGATATTTGGAATTATTTTCCATTCCAAAATTCGGGGAATTTTATTGCGAAACGAACAATGCGGAATCTTTGCAAACCACCGACCGGCTGATTGCGGTGACGGACGCGCACGACACCAGATATTATTCGATTATGATGTGCAAAAAATTACCGGCGCAAATATTCGGCCGGTATAACAGATAATAAAAAAACCTTATCCGAATGGATAAGGTTTTTCTTATTCATCTTTTTGCTTGAAAAACGATAGAAATAATATATAATCGCGTGGCTTGGGTTGGTAGCTCAGTTGGTTAGAGCGGAGCGCTCATAACTTCTGGATTTAAGTATATCTGTGTATATCCGCACCAAGTTCTTGTATAAATACAGCGATAAATCCGTAGAAAATCGCGGGTTTTTATTTTTGAAATTCATATGTTTTACACATCATCCAAAACATTCAGGATAAAACGGGTTGCCGCTCTGAGCTGAGATATGTGTTCCGCAGAAATCAGCCATTATATTTTATGACCCACAGCCCAAACGATATAAAACCGCCGTTCAGAGCTGATGCAAAAGTTTACACATTGTCTACACGAGATTTTACACAGGGAAATGGGACACATTATGGCCGTAAATCCATTTATTTAATCAGTCAAAATTGGCCATTTTTTCATCGTATAACTTGTGCATAAAAGCAATGAGTTTTTGCGCGTCCGCATCCAATTGTACAAATAGGATGTTTTGTTGTTTTTGACATTCGGCAGCCTTGCTATCTTTGGTTTTAAGATAGTATCTCGCATTAAGCGTTACTTCGCACATATTTTCCATTTTCGCTTTTACAGCCCCGCTCAAAGCCACAATGTCTTTTTTGATTGTATCTCCGAATAATAAAACTGCCTTTTCGTTAAACAAAGTCATCTGATGCATTTGTTTTAGACACTGTTCAGAGAATTTTGCCCCGAAATCGGCATTTGATAAATCAGCTTCAAACTTGAATGCATCGTTGAGCATACCGATTAGCTCAAAGTAATTCTTTTTAAAGTGTTCTGTTCTTTCGAATTGGATTTGTTTTTCACGTTGCCACAATTGCCCAAATGCAAAAATACTGGCTGCCGCTGGAAGCGCAAAGTCTTTTATTAAATCTGATTTTCCAAGAGCAAGTGCAAACACTGAAAATAAACCAACCGCAGTTAATGAAATCCAAAAACAGATTTCATAAAAAGTACTCATTGAGGAAGTTGATGCTGCTTTTAATTTTATCATTTTATGCTCTAAAACTGGAGTGTCTGTTTTGATTAACTCATTTTGTAATACAAAGCAATTCGATTATCTATATTATTGAAATCTGCCGACTGCCTTATTTCTTCCGGTGTGTCCAATAATCTGAATCCGGTATTTATAACAAAAATAAATCCTGGTTTGCTATAAACCATATCTCCTGCGGCTATAGATTTTTGGATAGAGGCGCTCTTGGCTTTAAGACAGACACTTTGATACATAACGTCGGTAACATGTGTGTTTCCACCTGAATGAGCACGTTCTGTATGCTGACCTCCAGTCAACGCAATAAGATTCTCGGTATAGGCCTTGATCGTTGGGAATTCACTTTTCGGAAAGATATGATGAATATATGTTGTTGGGCCTTTTTTATCATCCAAAACTTCACTAAATTGGTGATATTTACGGACTTGCGCCATCGCTTTCGACATAAGCCTGTCATTATAATTATTTGTGCTTGTCATCAGCGCGGCCTGTTCAGCAGATTCTCTTCTAGTTAGACCTTGCTGTAATGTTCCAATATCACGGAAATTATCCCTGTTATAAACTAGCTCATCGTATGAAATACGAGTATTGGATAATCTGCCTTTTCTTGTTCCAAAAGTATTGTTATCAAGTGCTAATGGGTTTATCGCTTTTGGGAACATTCGGCGAATTTCTACGATACCGCCATATAAACTTCCTCGTGATCCAAGCCTCGAGTTGGCTTTAACAAATACCTCAAATTTACCTTTTAATGTTTCAAAGTCTTCGCTTGTGGGATTGTCTTTACCTAGAAAATTAAATATGTATTTAAAGCCAGAATCTGTAAAGAATTTTGTAAAATAAGCAACTAAGAAATGATATGCGTTTCTGTCACGAATAGAAATATATTCTAGCATGTTTTCATCTAGGATTCTAAATGTTGTTGGTCGTGTAGACGAGTCTTTTTCTAATACTCCGGCATAAGCCAATAAATCTAACGGCTGTGCTATGAATTTGTCGTATTCGTTGCGAGCGGCAGGATTATCTGGTTGTGGTTTTCCAAATGTCAGAACAGAATAGTCATTGAATACTTTTGAATCCCAAATATCGCCAACCATGAAAGCCTTTTGATTGAGATTTATGGCGCATTCAGCAATAAAACATAATACGTCCGGCGTGCATTTTTGATCTACAAATCTGGGATTATTGCCCTTAACCCTGATATCCAAATTTTTATCTGCAAAAAATTTATCTATTGCGTTCATTATCAGTCCTTTTTCTTTATACCCCATAGGTTCACGGAATTACTGTCTATGTTCAGGCTTCTTGTTCCAAGGTTTCGCCCGATTGCGTAAAACTTGGAAAATTCATCTGTTCCATAGTATGCCAAATCTTTTGTTGTAATTTCAATATCAGAATGTAGCGGCTGCAAAATAGCAACAGAGCCATCAGCTATGCAATTTTTTGGCATAAAGCAGGCCCTTGGATTGTATGTAAGGTTCGGCACTAAGATTGAATTTGAATTCAGGTACTTGCGAACAGCCAGGCCGCTGACATCATCTATGAAAGAGTCATAATCTTTAATGTCTACTATTTCATTATCACCAATGTTTCGGGATTTCAATACCCGTATCTTGCCGGATGGTTTTGTAATCTGTTTGGTGATAGTTCTATCTCGGAAACAGCTATATACACCACATTTCATTGTTTTTTTGACTTTCTTAAAGAAGTCGTCCTTGTAAATCAACCAAGACTTAAAATCGGCGTCGAACAAGTCTGAATTCGGGATATAATGAACTGCCTGTGTTATATAGCTTTCAATTTTAATATCATAGGCAATACTTTTGATGTTTTCCAACGATATGCCGATTGTTTCGATCTTCACATCATCAAAAGCATCTTCGCCAAAATCAATAATGGATTTTATCGTATATTTATTTTCAATCAATTCTCGGGTTTTGTTAAACTCCGGCGAAGCAAGCAACGATTTTGGGGTTATAAGCGAAACGTGTCGACCAAGTAGCAAAGCTTTTTCCAGGAACATCGCAAATATGTTCGTAGTGTCTTTATTGTAAAAGTTATTTTTATAGCTATTGTATTCCTGCACCAAAAATCTTTCTTTTATTTTTCCAAACGGCGGATTACCTATAACGACATCATATTTCGATTTTA
>WRJH01000010.1 GCA_009782315.1 Alphaproteobacteria bacterium | reverse complement strand
CAAGGCAAATATTAATTATAATAGTTGACAAAAGCATTTATTATAATATAATCGCCCAAAACAAAGAGGGCAGATATGTCTAAAAAAACAAATAAAGTAAGCCGCAAAAACTATAATTGCGCCGTGGATACGCTTAATAATTTGAAAAAACTTTATCCAAAAGGTTTCGGGGATTGCATGTCTGAAGACGAGAACGACGTGTTGGAAACCTGTTTGAGAATCATAAATTCATACAAAGACCAAATAGAACAGAAAGCCAGGGATGCCGCGGAATTCTTGGACGCCAATCCGGACTTGCCGGACCTGCCCATGACATGGTCGCCGATGTTCGTCGATTTCGCGCGCTATTACCGCAGCGTGCCGTACGGTTCCAGACAGAAACTGAAAGCGGAAAAATACGATATAAAATCCGAAGGCGGGCGCAAATACACATTGCCCAAATATATTATGATAATGGATTATTACGATAATCTGACGGCAAAAGTGGCGCTGTTTTACGGCGATGTCGCGAACATAACGGATCCGGCCGAAGTGGCAAAAAAAATAGAACAAATAAAAGAAAAATGCGACGACACATGGGCCATACGGCAATATCTGGAAGTCGTGTACGATTATTGCCCGGGTTATAAAAAAGGCATGCCATACCAGGTGACGTTGAACGAAGTCATCGAAGAATCGAAAGAAGATTCGCCGAAACCCAAACAGCTGACGCTGGCCGATGTGTTTCCCGACTTTTTTCATCCCGACAAGAAAAAATAAAAAAAAGGAGGCCGCAATGGCGAAGGCGAAAAAGAAAGACACCGTTGAAATCGCAAAGGTTTTTTTCAGACAGATTCTGGATTATCGCATAAAAACCGAAGGGATTGAAATCAAAGATTTGGACGAAAATAAAGTTGACGCAAAGGTTGGCGACGTCGCGGCCGACTATCAGCTGTTATACGAATCTACTCATAAATGTCCTGATACTTTCTGGTATCTCAGCGGCCCCGGCGCCCAAGACCAGGCGCGCGGATATATATCCTGCAAGATTATCCGCGACCATCCCAGCGATGAAAGACAATTGTGGGAAGAAGCCCGCAAACTGGTGGCGGAACATAACAACCGGCGGTATGTATATGCCATGGAATTTGTGGATTTGGCGTGGGAATGCGTCCATAATGCGGATATTTCGAATTTGAAAAAATCCCCCGATATTGTCCAAGGATACGATATGTCATGGCCGCCTATTGTCGTGGAAACCGAACAGGTTGCGGAAAAAACGGAATACAAGCAAACGACTTTGGCCGATTCGTTTCCCGAATGGTTTCATCCCGATAAGAAAAAATAAAAAACGCCCCATCGGGGCGTTTTTTATTGGCATACCGCGATGAACGGCGGTTTTGATTTCGATGCGTCTATATACCCGTCGACACAGGAAAGGCAATTGAACCGTCTGTTCTTGCTGCGGCCTTCCGTGAAGGTCATGCCGGACAGCCCCAGCGCCGGCGCCACGCGCGCGAAATATTCCGCGTCCGGAAATCCGAAATAAAACGCGCCCGGACAATCGCCGGCATTCCCGCGATAGCATAATTTGTTGGATAATTTTGCGGGCGAAGGCACGCATCTGACCGCGTCCGTATCCGGGTCGTGGATGGCATCTTCGCAATCGGAACATGTCGCCCCGCCGGCGATTGCGCCCCGTCCGGATGCGAACCGCGCGCGCCCGGCGCGCGCGCCTTCGGAATCTTGGGCAACGGCTGCCGGATTGCCGACGCATGTCCATTTCATATTTTCATAATTCAAATGCGGCATCTGTCCGGCCGGGCATTCGGTCTGCATGACGGGGTTTACGCATTCCCAGCCGTCGTCTATGAACACGGCCGTCTGACCCGCAGAGCAAATCGGTTTGCGGCTGTGGTCCGCGACGCATCTTTCGGATTCGGGGTCCCAAATTGTCGCGCCCGTACAGGCCCGCGCAAGATTTTGCGCCGCGCATTGCCATTTGCTGAACCGAAAGATCCGAATTTGGCCGGGCGGACAGTTGACGGTTATGGCGCGTTCCGCAGCGGCCTGGGCCGCGCGTCCGGTGACGGCGTGCTGCGATATATACACCAGCCGGCCGTCGGTCAGTTCCATTTCTTTCGCTATATGGTCCGGAATATCGCGCATCGTGCCGTTGCCGATTATCATCCGGGTCTTTTTGTCATGAACCTTTACGATTCCGAAACCGGTGCTGTTCAGAAACTCCGATTCCAACAGTTCCAAAGTTTTTCCCATATCGCCGGGCGCGGGCGCGGTGGAAATTATGTAATGGGTGATGGATTGGCCCGGCCGCGATGGTATACAGCTGGGCGTTATGCGTCTTGCGTCGCTGCACAGCTTTACGGTTTCGACGCCGTATCTTTCGGCGCCCGGCGTGTCGTTGTATATGTTGGTCGCCTCTTCCAGTTTCAGAACGTCGTCCAATCTGGCCGCTTCGGCATGGATGTGCGCGACACAGGTCAGTACCGAATTTATTTCGGTTTTTTTCGCGGCGTACTCTATGCCGTGTTTTTCAATATTCTGACTGGGGCTGTCCATCAGGTACCAGCCGGCCATGAATATGAATACAAGAAGAAGTATAAAGACGTTCATGATTTTGCGTTTACCGTTGACCGTTTGCCGTTCTCCGTATTATAGTGGGATAAAAGAAATAGGAAAAGGAAAAAATTTGAGATTGAATTCAGGACAAACACTGGTATAATTCCCGGACAATGGTAAACGGACAACGGTAAACGATAATGAGCAAAATCAAATCCCGCGAAGAAAAATGGCAAAATCGCTGGCGCGCCGCGCGCGCGTTCGTGCCCGTAAACGACGGCGCAAAGCCGCGCCATTATATTCTGGTGGAATTTCCCTTTCTGTCCGGCACGGGCCTGCACGCCGGGCATCTGATGAATTATTCCGGGTGCGACGCGCTGGCGCGGTTTTACCGCGCGCGCGGCCGGGACGTGCTTTTCCCGATGGGATACGACGCGTTCGGAATAACGGCGGAACATTTCGCGACAAAAATAGGCAAACATCCGGCGGACGTCGTCCGGGATTTAATCGAAAGATATTCGGCGGAAATAGATATGCTGGGCTGGTCCGTCGACCCTGATTCGCGTATTTCCACGACCGACCCGGAATATATAAAATGGACCCAGTGGCAGTTTATACAATTTTTCAAAAATGGCATCGCGTACAAATCGGACGCGCCGATGAATTGGTGTCCGGCGTGCAAAACCTGTCTGACGAACGAAGAACTGGAAGAGGGGAATTGCGAACGTTGCAAGGGCCCTGTGGAACGCAAAATGAAATCCCAATGGATGCTGGGCATGTCGAAATACGCCGACCGTCTGGTCGACGATTTGGCCCTGGTGGATTATCCGGAACGCGTGAAAGCGCAACAGATAAATTGGATCGGCCGTTCGTACGGCGCCGATGTGGACTTTAAAGTTGCGGATGATATTCTTACCGTTTACACCACGCGCATTGATACTATATTCGGCGCGACTTTCTGCGTTCTGGCGCCGGAACACGCGATGGTTGAAAAATGGCTTGCCGGGGATAAAATTAAAAATTCAGGGGAAGTCTGCGCATACATCGCGGCCGCAAAACAAAAATCCGAAATGGACCGCGCCGACAATACCCGCGAAAAAACCGGCGTAAAATTACAAGGCGTATGCGCGACGAATCCTTTCAACGGGGCGGAAATTCCGTTGTTTATTTCGGATTATGTTCTGGCGGATTACGGATACGGCGCCGTTATGGCGGTGCCCGCGCATGACGGGCGCGATTGGGAATTCGCAAAAAAATTCGGGTTGCCGATTATACCGGTTCTGGCCGGGGGCGACATTTTGGAATCCGCGTGGGAATTCGACGGCGCGCATATAAATTCGGATTTTATGGACGGAATGAACAAAGACGACGCGATTGCCGCCGCCATAGAACGCGGCGAAAAGGGCGGATTCGCCCGCGCTGCGAAACAGTTCAAATTGCGCGACTGGGCTTTTTCGCGCCAGATGTATTGGGGCGAACCAATTCCATTGATACATTGTCCCATTTGCGGATGGGTGCCGGTTCCAGACGAAAGCTTGCCAGTTTTGCAGCCGCACATGACGGATTATCGTCCGACATCGGACGGCGAAAGCCCGCTGGCCCGCGCAACCGATTGGGTGAATGTGCCGTGCCCGAATTGCGGCTGCGCCGCCAAACGTGAAACGGACACCATGCCCGGATGGGCGGGAAGTTCCTGGTTCTGGATACGGTATCTGGACCCGAAAAACACACACGAATTTTGCAGTGCTGCGCAAATCGACAACTGGCTGCCGGTGAATCATTACAACGGCGGGCACGAACATAACACGCGGCATTTGCTGTACGCACGGTTCTGGTACAAAGCGCTTTTCGATTTGGGATTGGTTAATACGACGGAACCGTTTTCGCGCCGCACCAGCCAGGGCTTGCTTATGGGCAGCGACGGCAAGAAAATGTCCAAATCAAGAAACAACGGGTTTTTGGTAATGGATATGATCGACCAATACGGCGCCGATATCGCGCGCGCGTCCGTGCTGTCTTTGGGGCCGTGGGAAAATAATGTTTCATGGACGGACGGGGCCCTTGCCGGAGTGCAAAGGTTTTTGAAACGCGTCGAAGCATTGTCGGATACTTTGGCTGACTGCGCGCTGAACGCGGAACAAGAATTTTTGGTCAACGATTTGATTGCAAAAGCGACTTACAGAATTGAAAACATGCAATTCAATACCGCTATCAGCGCGATGATGGAATATATCAACGAAATGGTCAAGACAACCAATCTGTCGGCGGCAATCGGCGACAGTTTTCCGGAAAGCAAAGACGATAACGAATACGGCCGTTTTCCGCGCCGGGCATACGAAATATTACTGCAGGTCTTGAATCCTTTCGCGCCGCATCTGACCGAAGAAATGTGGGAAAAACTGGGTCACAAAGAAATGCTGGTGTTTGAACCTTGGCCTGTGGCCGACGAAACCAAACTGGTCAAATCGACTGTGACGATGGCCGTGTCTGTGAATGGCAAACACCGCGGGGAAATACATGTTCCGACAAATGCGGACGAAAAAATGATTACGGAATTTGCGCTTCCTGTTGCCAAGAAATACATAACCGGCGACATTGACGCTGCGAAGAAAATAATCGTTCCCGGCCGAATGATTAATTTTGTGATAAAGGGTTAAGTCATGAAAAAAATATCTATGCTCTATGCTCTATGCTCTATGCTCTTGCTTTCTGCATGCGGCTGGACGCCTATGTACGACGCGGACCGCAAATTACAGACGGAACTGCGGGACATTTATATCGCGCCGATTTCCGGCACCAACGGCATCGATTTGCGCAACGCGCTGCGCGGCGCGTGGGGCACGGATAATTCCGCCGCCGCGCAATACACATTGACGGTGAATCTGCGCCAGCCGGAAACGGTTTTCAAGGCGATACAATTAACCGGCGACGCGACTTGGCAGGAAATACGAATGGTCGCCAGCTATGAGTTGCGCAACAACGAAACGGGCGAAATAATAGTGAACGCGATAGACACCGCGTCGGAATCGTATACGTTTGTCGCCGACCTGGTCGCGGCCCAGGCGTCGTATAACAACGCCGTCCAGAACGCGATTCAGGTTCTGGCAAAGAAAATCGAAACGCGCGTGAACGCGAAACTGGCGGACAGGAACTAGGCGATTTCTGATTTCTGATTTCGGATTTATGATTTAATGGTGCAAGTTGATAGTTTGGCACTATAATCGAAAAGTCCTCTGCAAATCAGAAATCAGAAATCAGAAATCAGAAATGAAATGGAAAGAAATTGATTTTAATAATGCTTTATCCCGCGGCATGCAGGGTGTCCCGGCCGTCCTGATTTACGGGCCCGACGCCGGCTTGGTGGACGAATTGGGCGACAAAGCGGTGGAAAAGCTGGAAATCGACGCGCTGAACCTGTTCGCGCTGGACGCGAACGAATTACAGGCGAAAACCGACGCGCTTTTTGCAGAGGCGTGCAGTCCGTCGCTGCTTGGCGGCCGGCGTCTGATATGGATTGCGAATGTCGGAGATTCCGACGCGCCCTTGGTGCGCGAACTGGTCACGCACAAATCGCTGGACGCGTTTGTTATCGTTACCGCGGCGGAACTGCGGGCGGGCGGCGGCATGCGGTCGCTGTTCGAAGACGGGGCGAATTTGGCCGCGCTGGCGTGCTATGCCGACGACGAGAATTCATTGGGCCGCGTCATACGCGAATCATTGTTTGCGGCGGGGATAAAAACCATAGACCCGGACGCTATGCAGTATATGTTTTCGCGCCTGGGCGGCGACCGCGGCGTCACGCGTTCGTTCTTGAAAAAATTGGCGCTGTATGTGGATGATAAAAAAACGGTATCTCTGGATGATGTTGAAAAATGCCTGCCGGACAACGGCGCGGCGTCGCTGGACGATTTTCTGTATTCGTTGACGGCGGGGCATATATCCCAGACACAGCTGGCATTGGACCGGGTGTTTTTCGACGGGGCGGAACCGATTATGTTGGTCCGCATGCTGGATTTCCATTTCAAGAAATTGTTAAACGCGGTCAGCGGCGGCCAGATTCCAAAGCTGTTCTGGAAAGTTGCGGAAAAATTCAACGCGGCGGTCCGGATTTGGCCCGAAGGCGAAATTGTCGCCGTGCTTTCGCGGTTGAACGAATTGGAACGCCAGACGAAAAGCGGCATGCCGTCGGAATTGCTGGTCCGGGATTTCGCGCTGAAACTTTCGGTCCGCGCGGCAAAGCTTGCCGTCAAATCGCGCGGAAAGTAATTCTTGACTTTCCGCCTTTCGTGCCATAATATATGCCGCAGTCAATAAAGGATATTAAAATGCCAAAAGTATGCCAAGTCACCGGTAAAAAAACAGAAGTGGGAATGAATGTTTCGCATTCGCACCGCCGCACGAAACGCACTTTCAAACCGAATATGCAGACATTGAAATTCAAAAGCGAAATACTGGGCCGCGAATTCACGCTAAAACTGACGACGTCCGGTCTGCGCACGCTGGTAAAGCACGGCGGCATCGACGCGTATGTTTCCGCGAAACCTATATCGCGCTTGACGCCGGATATGGCCGCGATAAAGAAAGCGATTGAAAAGAAAATCGGCGTGCCTGCGAAACCGGAAAAAAAGCCGGCGCATAAACCGAACAAATCCGCGCGCCTGGTTAAAAAGGTGGAAAGTAAAAAGTCTAAAGTCTAAAGTCGATAGTCGAAAATGGGAAGGCTTTCGACTTTGTACTATCGACTTTCGAATATTTTGGGGTCGTAGCTCAGCTGGTAGAGCGCTACGTTCGCATCGTAGAGGTCGTCGGTTCGACTCCGATCGGCTCCACCACCAATTTTTCAAGCGCGCGCAAAGCGTAAGCGTTGAAAAATTGAGTGCCCGCCGAAGCCCAAAGGGCGAAGGCTGGGCCCGGGCATAAAATTTGAGTGCCCCCCGAAGCTTTAGCGTAGGGGGGCTTAACATTTCAAAGGGGGAAAACATGTCAATAAAAACAATATCTGTCGCAATTCTTGCATTCGCCCTTGTTGCATGCAAACCCGACAATACTAAAAACTATGCTTTCAAATCCGCGGGTGCGAAAGACGTGAAAGTGGCATTGCGGCTGGAAGTCGCCAACAATCATTCCGCGCGGATGAAAGGTCTGTCGCACAGACATGAATTGCCGGACGGCACCGGAATGTTATTTGTGTTCGATGAACCGGATTATTACGCGATGTGGATGAAAGATACATTCATACCATTGGACATTATATTTTTGAACAACGACAAAGTTGTGACATATATTGCGGCCGACCGTCCGATTAACAACCTGGCCACCATCGCGCCGTGCCATGCCGACGGCCGCGAACCCGACGATGCATGCATAATGAAAAATTCAGATATCCGGTATGTGGTCGAAATCCCGGCCGGCGCCGCCGCAAAGCACGGCATAATTCCCGGCGATATTTTGGTTGGAATGTAGGGGCGCATATATGCGCCCTTAAACTTTGAACGCGTTCATACTATGCGGGCGTGCGCGGCACACCCCTACAAAATTCGGAAACTCGGTAGGGGCGTGCCGCGCACGCCCAATCAAAGGGCGCAAAATATTGCGCCCCTGCATTTTAATAAATTTTCTGCGGACAGATTTTATTCAGATATTTTCTGTAATCGCTGTCTTTCGGATATTTTGCCGCCAATTCCATCAATTGTTCGCGGGCGATAAATCCCTTGCGATATGCGATTTCTTCCAGACAGGCTATTTTCCGTCCCTGGTTCTTTTCGATTGTCCGCACATAGTTTGTCGCTTCGAACAATGATTCCGGCGTGCCGGCGTCCAGCCATGCGGTGCTTTCGGGCATAATCGCGACATTCAGGCGGCCTTCGGCCAGATAAACCTTGTTCAAATCGGTGATTTCATATTCGCATCGGGCCGACGGTTTCAAGGTTTTCGTTTTTTCAACAACGTCGCCAGGGTAAAGATACAGACCGACGACGGCGATATTGGATTTGGGTTTTATGGGCTTTTCTTCGATGGAAATCGCGCGGCCGTTGTCGTCTATTTCCGCCACGCCGAAACGTTCCGGATCGGGCACGTGATATCCGAACACGGTCGCGTTGTTCGCATCGTACGCGGCATCCATTTGCGTGTCCATGTGGAAGATATTATCGCCCAGGATAAGGCAGACTGGGTCGCCTTCGACGAATTTTTCACCGATTATGAACGCCTGGGCGATTCCGTTCGGGACGTCCTGAACCGCATACGACAGATTCATGCCGATGTCTTTCCCGTCGTTCAAAAGGCGTTCTATATTGGGCGTATCCTGGGGGGTAGAGATGACCAGCACGTCGCGGATATTGAATTGCATCAGCGTGGACAGGGGATAATATATCATCGGTTTATCGTAAACCGGCAATAATTGTTTGCTGGTGACTTTTGTCGACGGGTAAAGGCGCGAACCGCTGCCGCCCGCCAGTAATATGCCTTTCTTCATAACAAGTGGCCTTTTTCGTTGCCCCGCATTCTTTCTTCTCTGGCGGGATTATTGCATGGGAAATCCGGGAATGCAAGCGGCCGCCCGTTTGCGGGCGGCCGCTTGTGCTATTTGGCCGATGATTGGGTGTTCGCGCAAGTTTTGCCGGCGGCGCAAACTTCGACCACGGGCGGCGCCAGCGGATCCTTTTGCGCGGGCGCGAACACCGGAACATCAGCCTTTGCCTGCAACGCGCTTATCTGGTCCTGCAAAGTTCGTATCTGTTCGGCCATGGTGTCTTGGATATCCTTTGCGAAATCAATGCTGTCCTGTATGCCCTTGGCCACGCTGGCGGCGGACGCGGCGTCTTCTATCTTTTCGTCTATGCTCGCGCCGTTGCATTTGCAGTCATGAACCGTGTTGGTGCACGGATTGTTGCGCCAGCACGTCACACCACCCGAACATTTGGCCGGACAGCTGGCGTCGCCCATAACAAATCCCTTGTCCGTTATTTCGCTACAGTTTGCAAACGTGTCCGACACCACTATTTGAATGCACGCCGCTTCCGAATCCGTACAGCGGCAATTTTTGGCCTTGCCGGTTTTTCCGTCTATCATGCAGACAACCAAACCGCGCATGCATGCGGGCATCCGCGAACAAGAATCGTCCAGCATGTCCACGCGTTTGTCCGCGTTGTCGACCACAAAGGCTCCGCCCGCGCCGCAGGCGGCGAAATTCATTTCGGAATCCGCGGAAACGCATTGTTCGGCCACAAGATTGGACAATGCGGTCGAATTCACTTTCAAAACATCATTTGTCATGGCTGCGGATACGGTCTGTCTTTGGTTGTCGGTCCAGCCCGTTATTTGTTCGGCCGACAGAACCGCAGTGCCTTGACGCGTGGCGGCGTTATTTCCGCTGACCTCGCACTTTGTGACGACCTTGTCGCACGCGCAGTCTTTGATTCCGCCGCAACCGACCCAGCAAGTCACGGTGCCCGGACAGTTTGCCGGACATGCGTGGCCGGGCGCCATGCCCATGGCGTGCGTATTTGTCGCCTGGGCGCAATTGTCAAAGGTCATGTTGCCGCTCCACACCAGCGGATGGGTGCACCAACAGTTTTTAACCTTGCCTGTCGGGCCGTCGACCGTACAGGTAATGCTGCCGGCCGAACTGACCGTCCCGTTCGCACAGGACGGCGGGCATGAATCCGAACACCTGAATTCCGTATGGCGGTTGTCTGCGGATATGTCGCCGCATCTATCGAAAGATTTGGTGCTGTTGACGGCGACGGCTTCCACTTCGTCGGAAACAAGTTTTTTGATATTATTCTCCATATTTTCGGCGGCGGCCTTGGCGGCGAATTCTATTTCCGACGCCAATCCCTGGATTGTGACGACTTCGGATTTGGCGGCCTTTTCGTTATCCAATTCGTCCAGGCGCTGGTTTGTCGCGGCGACAAAGCCTTCGAAATCCCCGAACAAGGCGGAACGGATTCCCGTCGCAATCAAGTTTGTCGCAGGAAGACTGGCCCGGCGGGTATCCGATGTCGATGCGGTGGACGGCGCGGCGACAGACGGTGCCGCGGATTTGGCGACCGACGGGGCCGCCGCCGACCGGACGACGGCGGGCGATGCCGCCGCCCTGGTTGCGCCGGACGTCCTCCCGCGCACAATCGTTACCGCGAACGAATCCGCGCCGACAAACAGCAACGGCATTAATATTGATGTATAATAAATTTTTTTCATTTTCGCCAACTTTGTTTGAACAACCGGTCGAAATTGGTTCATCGCGCCCGTTGTAATTTATAATATGGGAATTTTTTCCGTCCTTGGGGTGATTATATCAAAAAAACGCAAATCGTCACAAGAAAAAATGTCGCGCGGCAACCCTCCTTTGATAGGCGGATATATAGCGAACGACAAGACCGTTTTATGATGTATTTCCACCAAAACCAGGGAAAACCCGCGACAACAAACAATTTGACTTTTTCATGAAAACGTATAGAATGGCGCGCATGGCCTTGTGGCGAATCCGAGTATATGAGAACAACCCCGGCACAGGCCGGGGGAAGTTCGAATAAGTACGAGGATACGCGCAGACGCGGAGCGTCAAGCGAAACTGGTAGACGCGCTTGACCCGACCGTATCTTTGGCCGGCGTATGGCCTTGTGGCGGAACTGGTAGACGCGCTTGACTCAAAATCAAGTTCTTCACGGAGTGTCGGTTCGATTCCGACCAAGGCCACCATTAAATACTCAATACACCCGAAAGGGTGTATTTATTGTTTAACAGATGGTTTTGCCGGTATTAATAATCCTGTGTCTTGCGGATTGCGGCCATCGCCGCGAACCCGTCATAGTTTATTTCCTTACGAAGTTTTTGTATAAACTCTTCATATCCGGGCATGGTTTTCAACTGGTCAAGTCTGGCCGAAAATCGTTCCTGTTGCTTTTTGCAGAATCTTTTTACAGTTTCGTCCAGGTTCTTGTCGTTTTGCGCCGCGACTTTCTGTTCCGGGTCTAATTTGTCATACAACAGGGAATAGAAATCGATTTTTTTATCATTGGCGATTATCGCGCGTATAATGGCATCGACCATCGTATAACCCCGAGATTCCGTTGCCAAATACTTTCCCAATTGTCCCAGCGTCTGGTCAGAAGAGCATATTTTATCAAGACGTGAGCACAAGATTTGTGTTCCGCCTTCCAGTCCGCTGGTTCCATAAACGGAATTCCAATGATATTTGTCGCTTGACGTTTGCACGCCCAGTTTTTGCCCGACGAAACGCAAGGACGTGATTGTCATGGAAATATCGTTTGAAGATGTAATAAATTCATGTCCCATGTGTTCCGCGGTTTTCTCTGCGGCCATGTTGCGGACAACAGTTATCAACAGTTTTTCCCGGTCGCGCGCAAAAATTTTGCGCAGAAATGCGCCCTTGTCTTTGGACGCATGGTATGCTTTTCTGCCGGTGGCGCCGATACGGTTAAGCGTATGTCCAATTTCAAACTTGTCAAATTCTCCCCTGGACCAGTTTTCATAAGTGGTTCTCTTGCTGTCACTCATCAGGGGAAGAATCATTTCTATTTCTTGCGGCGTATAATTTCCCCGTTTGTATTTTGTTTCGTTGCCGTCGATTTGAAACAACAGGCCGTCCGGGATATTATCCGCCGGGCGAATAATACGCGTTTGTTTCGGCAATACCAATCCGGTGTCCGGATGTGTTGAAAAGAAAGTGTCGGCCGCATTCAGATTCACCGGATTGCCGTTTCGGGCGATAACGTCCGCAAGCGGAGAGAGTATTATGATAGGGTTGTCGTCCCAACTTCCGGCCGTATGCGATGCAACGATATGGTTAAGGGTTATGTGCACGGTGTTGCGCGTATGCGCGTAATCCGTCGCCATGGCGGTTGACTGGATGCATGGTTCCCCGTCATTATTTTGCCCCGGATAGTAATTGGTCACATGCACCATCAAATGGTTGCCGAATTCCGACATATATAGGGCATCTTCCAGCCCAATCGGCTTTGTGCCATATTTAATGTCCCACATAGCAAAGCCCTGTTCCACCAGATAATTGCCGAATTCCGACGTGTCCAATTCGTTCAATATATCCCGGGTTGTTTTTTTGGCTGGCGCCGGCGGTTGTTTGCCCGCCTGTTTTGATATTTTGCGGGCTTTGCCTTTCAGGGCGATTTTGTTTTTGCCGCTGATAAAAAGATTTTTGGTTTCCATGCCCGGATTATACTATAATTTGGGCATATTATATAATAAAAACGCCCGAATGGGCGTTTTTATTATTACACGAAACTATACCCCATTTCCAGATGGTTCGGGTTGTACGTTCCGTTCGCTATCGCGATGGTGTCTTCGATAATCACCAATTCTTCGTTCGTCGGAATCATAAACACCTTTATCTTGGAATCGGCTGCGGATATCACGCTGTCTTCGGCGCCGTGCTGGGACAACGCTTTGTCGTTGGCCGCTTTGTCCAGTTTTACGCCCATCTCTTCCAATCCGGCGACAGCAAGCTCGCGGATGCGTTCGTCCTTTTCGCCTATGCCGGCCGTAAAGACTATCGCGTCGACATGGCCCAATTCCGCCATAAATCCGCCGATATATTTTTTAATATTGTTGGTTTCGATGTCCAGCGCCAGGCGGCAGTTGTCGTTGTTTTCAATATTGTTCCAAATATCGCGATGGTCGATATAGCATTCCGTGACGCCCAGCATACCGGATTGTTTGTTCAAATGGGTTTCGATTTGCTTTGCCGTTATGCCCAACTGTTCCATGACATAGAATATGATTCCGGCGTCGATGTCGCCGGCGCGCGTGCCCATGACAAGTCCCGCCAGCGGGGTCAGTCCCATCGAAGTATCTATCGACTTGCCGCCCTTTATCGCGGTCGCGGACGCGCCCGAACCGATGTGCAGGGTGATAAGGTTGACGTCGGATGCCGGTTTTCCCAACATTTTCGCCGCGCGTTTGGAAACATACAGATGCGACGTGCCATGAAACCCGTACCGCCGTACGCCAAGTTCCTTGTACCATGCGCCGGGCACCGCATAACGGTATGCGAAATCCGGCATGGTCTGGTGGAATGCGGTGTCGAACACGGCGACATGGCGCGCATTGGGCAGCTGTTGCTTTGCGACGACGATTCCCATCAAGTTGGCGGGATTGTGCAGCGGCGCCAGTGGGACAAGCTCTTCGATGGTTTTGATTACTTCGTCGGTGATTTCGACGGACGAATTGAATTTTCACCGCCGTGAACGACGCGGTGGCCGACGGCCCGAATGTCGTTCATGTCGATCGACGCTTCGCGCAGGAATGCCATAACAATGCCCAGCGCGTCGTTATGATTCTGCATATCGGTGTCTTTGCGCTGTTTTGTTCCGTCCGGATATTTTTGGACGACGAAAGAATCGCCTTCGGCTATTTTTTCAACCGTTCCGGAAACCTTTACGGTTTTGGAATCTTCGTCGAAAATCTGGTATTTGATGGAACTGCTGCCGCAGTTCAACGCAAGAATGTATGCCATGAATAATGTCCTTTTGTTATAGTCGGCGCAAGGATAACAAGGGAAAGAATCAATTGCAAATAAAAAAAGTTCTTGAAAAATCCGATTGATTGCGCGGGCGGTTTGCGCTATTGTTTAGGCATGCCGAAACATGTCGATATTTTCATCAAACACGAATATGACACACTGGTCAAACAGCTGCGCGAATGGGAACTTGCGTATCATACGCATGACGCGCCGCTGGTCGACGACGCGACGTACGATGCGGCGCGCGCGCGCGCCAAAGAATTACAGCGCAGATATCCGGAATTGGATACCGCCGCCGTCGTGGGTGCCGCGGTGTCCAAAGATTTCAAATCATACCCGCATGCCGTGCCGATGCTTTCCATCGCGGACGTTTTTAACGAACAGGACGCCGCGGACTGGCTGGGCCGCGTCGGGCCGGGCGATATATTCATAGAACCGAAAATCGACGGGCTGTCTTTTTCCGCAAGATATGAAAATAGCCGGCTGGTCCGCGCTTTGACGCGCGGCAACGGTACGGTCGGCGAAGACATTACGGAAAACATAAAAACGATTTCCGATATTCCGCAGATTCTTGATTGCTCCCCCCATCGGGGGGAGCCGAAAGACGCAAAGCGTCTTTCGGTGGGGGGCGAAAATAATAATTGTCCCCCCACCGATGCTGGCGCATCGACTCCCCCCAAGGGGGGAGTTGTCCCATCTATTATCGAAATCAGGGGCGAAGTTTATTTGTCGCGCGCGGATTTCTTCGCGCTGAACGAACGCGCGGCGGAAAGCGGCGGCAAGATTTTCGCAAACCCGCGCAATGCCGCCGCGGGCAGTCTGCGCCAATTGGATCCCGCCGTCACGGCGTCGCGCAACCTGCGCGCGTTCGCGTATACTTATGGCGAAGTGTCCGACCGGACTTGGAAAACGCAAAGCGAATTTATGGAACGCCTTGAACAATGGGGGTTCAAGACGACGCGCAAATGGTGCGCGCTTGCGCGCGATATCGGCGAAATCCAATCGCATTACGATTATATCGCGGGCATTCGTTCCGAAATCCCTTTTGATATCGACGGCCTGGTATGCAAGGTCGACAATATTGCGGCCCAGGAAAAACTTGGCAACACCGCAAACAGCCCGCGGTGGGAAATCGCGTATAAATTCCCGGCACAGCGCGGAATAACGCATATAAAGGATATTACGATACAGGTCGGCCGGACGGGCGTCTTGACGCCGGTGGCAGAGTTAGAGCCGATTAACATCGGCGGCGTGATCGTTGCGCGCGCGACATTGCACAACGCCGACGAAATAGAACGCAAAGGTTTTCGCGTGGGCGACAAAGTAATCGTGCAACGCGCGGGCGACGTAATTCCACAGGTTGTTGAATCGCTGGAACACGGGGTCAACAGTGTGCCGTACGAATTTCCAACCGCCTGTCCCGTTTGCACCTCCGATGTGGTAAGGGATTCCGGAAAGGCCCGCCGCCGATGCGTGAATACTTTGACCTGTCCGGCCCAGGTTGCGGGCGAATTGATACATTTCGTATCGCGTAAGGGGTTCGATATAGAGGGTCTGGGCGAAAAACAGATTGAAAAATTCGTGGAACTGGGCTGGATAAAATCGCCCGCCGATATATGGAAATTAATCTCGGCTCATGGCGAAGCCATGAGACGGATGGACGGTTTCGGCGAAAAGTCCGTCGCGAATCTGGACGCCGCGATAAAGGCGCGCAGCCGGATAGATTTGAACAGGCTGTTGTTCGCGATCGGAATACCAGAGGTGGGCGACGCCACCGCAAAAGTATTGGCCCGCGAATTCGGCGACATTGAAAGTTTGCGCGGCGCAAGCGCCGACCGCCTTGTCAAAATCGACGGCATCGGCGAAATCATGGCAAACGAAATCGTAAAATTTTTCGCCGACGAACATACCGCAAAGGCGCTGGACGAATTGCTGTCGCATTTGACGGTGGACAATCCAGCGCCGATTGCGTCCGATGGTTCGCCCCTGCAAAACAAGCGCGTCGTCCTGACCGGCAGTCTTTTGAAATACACTCGCGATGCGGCGGCGGAAATTCTGGAAAACCTGGGCGCGAAAGTGCAATCGTCGGTCAGCGCAAAGACAGACATACTGATTGCGGGCGCGGATGCGGGCTCGAAACTTGCAACCGCCCAAAAACTGGGCGTTGCTATATGGAGCGAAGACGACTTTGAAAAAGCGGTGGAATTATGAGGCGCAAAGAAAAAATCCGTGAAGAAAGAAAGCACTTTTCATTGAAATGGCGCCTTTTCAGCATGATGTTCACAGGATGCATGGCGGCGTTCGCATTGGCCGCGTTTTACGTGCTGATTGTTTTTCTGCAAATGCCCAGTTTGGATTCGATGTTAAAGGAAACGCGCCTGCCGTCGATTACTTTTATAGATAAGGACGGTTTTGAAATCCGCAACGAAAACAGGATAATGGGAAATCCGGTATCCGTCGAAACATTGCCGCCGCACGTATGGCAGGCGATAATCGCAATCGAAGACAGACGGTTTTACGACCACGGCGCCATCGACTGGCGCGGGCTTTTCCGTTCCGCTTTCACCAATCTGCGCGCGGGCGGCGTCGTTGCGGGCGGGTCGACGGTAACCCAACAGACCGCAAAGAATATATTTTTGTCGCGCAGCCGCACGGCCAAAAGAAAGGTCCAGGAAATCGTCCTGGCGTACTGGCTGGAAAACCGGTTTTCCAAAAACCAGATTTTGGATTTGTATATGAACCGCGTGTCGCTGGTGCGCGGCCTGCGCGGCATAGATGCGGCCGCGCGCGATTTGTTCCAGAAACCGGCGATGGAACTTTCCATCGCGGAATCCGCGCAAATCGCGGCGATGTTAAAGGCGCCGACCGCGTTCAGCCCGGTGCGCAACCCGGAAAAGAACATATCCCGCGCCCGCGTGATTCTGGTCGAAATGGTGCGCCAGAATTATATTTCAATCGAACAGGCGCGTGATGCGGCGACACAGCTGTTTGCCGTTACGCCGATGCCGGATACTAATATTTTCCGGTATTGGACGGATTACGTTACAGAAGAGGTCCAATCGCACCTGGGCGAAAATATCGCATCCGATTTGCTGGTGTACACTACTCTTGATTCGGATTTGCACGAACGCGCGGCTTTTGCCCTTCGCCGCCGCGTCACATCGGCGGCGGCCCGGAATGCGGGTCAGGGGGCCGTTCTGGCCATGACGCGCGCGGGCGCCATTCGCGCGATGGTCGGCGGCATAGATTACCAGGGAAGCCAGTTCAACAGGACATTGGCCATGCGCCAGCCGGGGTCCACGTTCAAACTGGTTGCGTATCTGGTCGCGTTAGAGGGCGGCATGACGCCGGGCGACATTGTGAACGATTCCCCGTTTTCCATCGCCGGTTACAACCCGCGTAATTATGACGAGAAATATTACGGCGACATAACGCTGATTACGGCGTTCGCCAAATCCGTGAATTCGGTTCCGCTGAAACTGACCGAAAAATTCGGGTTAAACAATATCATAAAGATGGCCGGGCGGCTGGGCGCCGGCGTAAAGTTAAAGCGCGAATATGCGGCCGTTCTGGGGGCCAGCGAAATGTCCCTGGTCGATTTGACCAAAATATATGCCGTAGTCTGGAATAACGGATTTGCCGTCGCGCCGCACGCGGTCGAAAAAGTCGTGACGCCAAAGGGCAAAGTCCTTTACCTGCGCAGCGCGTCCGAACCCGCGCGACTGTTGCAGAAACGCACCATCGGATACATAATGGAAATGCTGGGCGCCGTGGTGCGGCCCGGCGGCACGGGCACGCGCGCGCGGACGCCGCACACCATAGGCGGCAAAACCGGAACCAGCAGCGAGTACCGCGACGCATGGTTTGTCGGCGCTACCAACGCGCTGGTGGTTGGAGTATGGGTCGGCAACGATAACTTTACGCCAATGAATAATGTCACCGGCGGCACCATCCCGGCGGAAATTTTCAAGGATATTGTGGAATAATAAAAAGCTTGCAACTGTATTTACAGTTGCTACAATTCATTTCTATGTCAACTAAATTTAATCTTGTCAATACTGATGGCGGCGCCAGGCGCGGCCATGTAGAAACCGCGCACGGTACTTTTCAAACCCCGGCATTTATGGCCGTGGGCACGGCGGCGACGGTCAAGGCGATGTCCATGGAAATGGTGGCTGCAACCGGCACCGAAGTCATTTTGGGCAATACATACCATCTGATGCTGCGCCCCGGGGGCGATTTGATGGAACAAATGGGCGGTTTGCATGAATTTTCCGGCTGGCGCGGTCCCATATTGACCGACAGCGGCGGTTTCCAGATTATGTCCCTGTCCAATTTAACTAAAATCACGGAAGAGGGCGCGCATTTCACGTCGCACATAGACGGCGGCGCAAAACATTTTTTAACGCCCGAAGAATCCATCCGGATTCAACATCAATTGGATTCCGATATAACGATGGTGTTGGACGAATGCCTTAAACTGCCGGCGCCGCGCGATGCCGTCCAAAAGAACGTCGAAATGGTGACCCGTTGGGCGCGCCGTTCCAAAGACGCTTTTGTCGACCGGCCGGGATACGGGATTTTCGGCATTGTCCAGGGGGCAGATTTCAAAGACCTGCGCGCGGCGTCGGCCGCTGCGCTGACGGATATCGGATTCGACGGGTACGCGATTGGCGGTCTGGCGGTGGGCGAACCACAGGAAGTCATGTTTGATATCCTGTCGCATACTTGCCCGTTATTGCCCGCGGACCGTCCGCGTTATCTGATGGGTGTCGGAACGCCGCTGGATATTCTGGGCGCCGTGGAACGCGGCATCGATATGTTCGATTGCGTCATGCCGACCCGCGCGGGCCGCACCGCGCAAGCGTTCACGCGTGATGGCACGCTGAACATGCGGAACGCGGGCCACCGGGACGACGCGGGGCCGCTGGATTCCGAATGCGGATGCCCGGCATGTATGGGGCAACCCGCCCCTTGCGGGCGGGTCGCAGAGCCGTGCGATACAATCGCCGGCGATGCGGGGCGGGGTCCGGCGCACGCAAGCGCGCCGCTGTCGCGCGCATATATTCATCATCTGGTGAAATGCGATGAAATTCTGGGCGCGATGTTATTGACCCAGCATAATCTTTGGTTTTACCAGGATTTGATGCGCGGCATACGCGAATCCATAGAGCAAGGCCGCTTTGCGGAGTTCAAAAGAAAATTCACAGAAAGGTATGAAAGCCATGGCAATATATAAAGTTCCGGACAAAAAGTTTGCAAAAAAACCGGTGCGCAAGAAAGGCGTTTCTTTCCGCGGGCATCGGGCGTCGGCGGCGCCGGTTGTTGTCACAAGACCGGAACCAAGAATGCGTCATGGGACCGCCGCCCCGGCTATTCAAATTCGTTCCGACGGCAACGGTATAAGATGCACGGTTGTGGCCCCAAAGGGGCCGCGTACGGCGCTGGGCTCTTCGCCTTTGTCCAAGATTATCGAACAGTCCCGGAAACAGATAAAACATCACACTCTTTTCGGATTCGGCCAGGCCGAAACCGAAAAAAAATCGCCGCAGAAATCCACCCGCAAAGCGGCGCCGTCTGTCAAAAAAGACGAACCTTTGGAAGAAAGCGCTTCTAAAATTAGAAGAAAGGTTGTTGAAAAAGATATTGCGGCGCACGACGAACAGAATCTGCAAAAGATTAAAGACGCCTTGGATTCTGGCAGAATCAACGAAGAGGCGGCCGAATACCTGTCCGCTGTTTATGCAAATTCAAAAAAGCGTTGCAGGGACTTTTTCATCGCGCTGGAAGAATATCTTGGCGAACCGACGGCAGAGGTCAGGGTTTATGACTACGAAACGGCCGGCCCCGTCGGCGCCCCCGTCAGGCTGTCCGACGTAAGTCCGCTTAACGCATACGTGACACAGTATCAATTCGACGGCGATCCTATGCGCAACCTCTTTTCCAAAAGGGATTATAAAAACAGCAAAACTGAAATGTTGGTGTCTTCGATGGTCGATGTTATTATCGGCAAGCAAAAGAGCGTTGACCGCGTGCTGGAAAAACTGACCGGTAAAAGGTACAAAGAATATTCCAGAGAGGTATTGAGATGTTCGAAAAGCGTTATCAAATCATCCATTGGAATCCAAAGTTTGACCGACTGTACTGTTGCCCAGATTGAATTAAAGTTCAAAAACAAATTCATCACCGACGCGTATGCGACGGTTTCGGAAGTAATCGACCATGTTTACGAACAAATGACAGAATCGCAAGAGGACAACAAGACGTCGCTGGGATTTGAAGTAAACGACCTGGTGATGGATTTTATAAACAACAAAGAAAAACGCCGCAAGATGTTGGGAGATTTGGCGACTGAATTGAAATTGATTACAAAACCGCATTTGCGTCTTCGCGACGTTTGGCGTGCGAAATGCCTGTTTGACATGGTTCCCCAGGCGCGTGCGTTTGCCCAGTATCTCCAGACATTCAACAGAACCGAAGAATTTTCCGATACATTCAATAACAAAGACTATCACGGGGGCCGCAATTACCGTGATATAAAATTCTTTATGAATCTTGACCCGGTCGGTCGTAAAAATCCGATAGAGATTATTTGCCAAGTTCGGACATTTTTCAATGCCGAAAAAAACAGCCATGGCGATTTCGAACAACTCCGCTGCGGCACGACCCAGGAATGCGATGCGAACCAATGCAAACAGAATTTAGCGAAAGTGTCCGCAATGCATGAATGTTGGATAAGGCGGTACAACCAAAAGATATGCAATTATACGGGGCTTCTTTTCAACCACATCTGGTGGAAGATTCCATGCGACCAGGAATCATATTCGAATTTGAAATCGCCGCTTGAAGGTTTTCCGGAATTGGGTCCGATGGGGTGTGAATTCGAAGAGGAAAACGCCGTTATCAGAAAAGTGAACAAGGCCATTAAAGACAAAAAACTGACTATTCTCGAACCGGGGGATGGAAAAATGGGGCAATTATACCAGACAGAGGTTTTACATTATATGACAAGATTCATTCTGTCGTCGGTTATAACCCCGGGGAAGATGGCCATGCGGTGCCAAATGCAGGATAATGTGTGCCAGGCAGGTTCGACCTGGTGCGAAGAAAAGGCCATAAAGGGTTTGCCGAAAGAATCAAAAAAGCTGTTTGATTTGGTGATAACGGAATTGCAAAAATTCTATCGGTAATATAGGCTTGAAAATATTCCGCATACTGTTTACAATCTGAAAAAAAGGAGTCGTCATGGCTAAAAAACAAATTGAAATCATCGATATGGGCGGCGCCAAAACCGTCGCCAGAAAGAAAAGCTGGACGCGCACAGTCAACTCGGCGTTCCTGGGGATTTCCATCGTATGGCTGTCGTTCGCCGCATGGGCGCCGCTGCATGTGAAAAACACATACGGAACACAAATTAAAAAATCCATAGTCGTTTCGATGTTTTTCGATGTCCAGCGGAATATGAACGAACAGTATGAAAAACTGATGCGCTCAATCGGCAAAGCCATCAATTTGGAAAAACCCGTGGCGATTGCCGTCGATAAAATGAAAATCGCGGACAAGGGTGTTGCAAAGGTCGAAACCGCCGCGCAAAAAACGACCCAGGCGACGCAAAAACTGACCGGCCTGGCCGCAAAGGTCGGCGTGAATACGGCCGCCGCGGACAAGGCGACCGCAAGCGTATCCGCCGCCGCCGACCAGACAAAGATAATCAATCAACAGCTGGATAAAATCAAAGGCGAATTGACGCGCGTCGCCCAAACCGAAATCGACAAGGCGATCGACGACCAGGTAAAGGCGCTGTTGGACAAGCATACGGGCCTGGGCACGACCATGCTGACCAATTACGGGATAAAGCATGTTATGCCGTGGAAACCGTCGACATGGCCGGTAACGAACAGGATTTATGCCGATTTGGAAAAATCCAACGTCGCGATATTGAATAGTCTGACCGGCATGGTGGACAGATATTTCGGATATGTCGCGTGGGGTCTGGTGATTGCGGCATGGGTTGCCGCGCTGGGGATTTGGTTTATGGCATTTGGTAAAGTTAAAAAGCTGACCAAACCGTTCCTGGTCTGTCCGCGTTGCGGCCATACCTATGCGGACCGTCGCACCGGCATGATGTTGCTGAAACTGTTAAAACCCTGGTCATGGATATAGGTAATAGGTAATAGGTAATAGGTAATAGGTAATAGGTAATAGGTAGGGGCGCATATATGCGCCCTAAAACTTCCCCCGTCATTGCGAGAAAGAAAAATCACGGCTGGTAACGGCCGTGTTTTTCTGCCGAAGCAATCCAGTCAAATTGTCGCGCCGGCTATAGCCAGCGCACTCTATTAACTGGATTGCCGCGTCACGATTACCTTTTCGCAGCTACGCGCTCATACGGTAATCGTTCCTCGCAATGACGGCCGTGCAGGACTTGAAAATATCCAATTTTTACATATATAATAATTATTGACAAATAATAATATTATGATAATATACGTATATACATTATGATTTAGGGATAAAATCTGATAAAATGTTTACAAATAATCCGACCGTTCGGCGCATTAAGGAGGGTAACTATGGAAATAAAAGACCTTGAAAATATAACAGACAATAAAGAATTGTATAAGATTGCCGCCGAATCTGACGATGAATCTGTCGCCATGGCGGCTGTTGAAAAGATAACGGACAATGGGATATTGGCGGACGTCGCCAACTATTCCGAATATGAATCTGTCGCCATGGCGGCTTTTGAAAAGATAACGGACAAGAATG
>WRJH01000009.1 GCA_009782315.1 Alphaproteobacteria bacterium | reverse complement strand
AAAAATCTTATACAATTTTTGCGATTTTGTCAATTTTTGTAATAATTCTGTAATATTTCTTTTATTTGACAATACTCATAAATTTTATATTATTAATATGTCAAGTGAAGATTGGCACCGGTTTTCTAACCCGGTTTAAAAAAAGGAGTTATTTTTATGTCTTCCATATTCATATTCCCGGGCCAGGGGTCGCAGGCCGTCGGAATGGGCAGGGAACTGTTCGACAACAGCCCTGCCGCGCGCGAAGTGTTCGACGCAGTCGACGACGCGCTGGGCCAAAAGCTTTCGGATATAATATTCAATGGTCCGATAGAAGAGCTGACGCTGACCGCCAATGTCCAGCCGGCGATATTTGCAACATCGATGGCCATGCTGCGGGCCGCGCAACAAAACGGATTGGCCCAGAACTTTGCTTTCGTTGCCGGTCATTCGTTGGGCGAATATATCGCGCTTTGCGCCGCAGGCGCGCTGACCCTTTCCGATACGGCCAAACTTTTGCGGCTGCGCGGGGAATCTATGCAGCGGGCGGTTCCGGTCGGATGCGGCGCGATGGCCGTAATAATGGGATTGGAAATCGACGGCTTGCAAAAAATCTGCCGGGACGCGGAATCGGGGACCGGCGGCGTTTGCGATATCGCGAACGACAACGCACCGGGCCAAACCGTTATTTCCGGCGCAAAGCCGGCAATAGACATGGCGATGGAATTGGCCCGCGCGGCCGGGGCGAGACGCGCCATGCTGTTGCCGCTTTCCGTGCCGCCGCATTCGCGGCTGATGGAGTCGGTCGCCGATGAAATGCGGGACGCGCTTTCCAAAATCGATATGAAACCGCCGGCCGTACCGCTGATTTCGAACAAAACATGCGCACCCATGACCGACCCCGATGAAATAAAGGACGCGCTGGTTTACCAAATCACCCACGGGGTCCGATGGCGCGAAACCATTCTGGCGCTGCCAGCCTTGGGAGTGACGGAAACAATCGAAATAGGGCCGGGGAATATACTTTCCGGACTGGTCCAGCGCATAGAACCCGGCATTATTGCCAAAAAATTAGAGGTTTAACATGTTTTCATTAAAAGACAAAGTTGCATTAATCACCGGCGCGACCGGCGGAATCGGCGAATCCATAGCTATGGAATTCGCAAAGGCCGGGGCGACGGTCGTCATTACCGGCCGGAATGAATCAAAATTGGCCGAAATCGCCGGTAAAATTCGGGGCGCCGTTGTTATACCGGCGGATTTGGCGGAGGACGGCGCAGCGGCCGGTCTGATTGCAAAAACAATCGAAAAAGCCGGTAAAATTGATATTCTGGTCAATAATGCCGGACTTACCCGCGACACATTGCTGATGCGAATGACGGACGAACAGTTCGACGAAGTGATGAACGTAAATCTGCGCAGTGCATTCCAGCTTTGCCGGGCGGCGGTCATGCCGATGATGAAGAATAAAACCGGCCGGATTATCAATATATCGTCAATCGTCGGATATATCGGCGGGGCGGGTCAGGCGAATTACGCCGCATCGAAAGGCGCCCTGGTCGCAATGACAAAATCCATCGCCGCCGAAGTCGCATCGCGCGGCATCACATCAAACTGCATAGCACCCGGATTTGTCGACACCGCGATGACCGCAAGTCTGCCGGAAGAGCTGAAAGCCGCATACTTGCGGCAGATTCCGGCCGGAAGGCTGGGAAAACCGGCCGATATAGCGGCCGCAGCCCTGTTTTTGGCCAGCGACGAGGCGTCTTACATCAACGGAAACACCATTCATGTGAACGGCGGAATGATGCGTTTTTGACATAAAAAGTCGCACACGGGTTATTTTTTGTCATGTGCAGACGCGGCAATATATCCCGGTATATTTACAAAAAAATCGCCCCAGACCTGTGGTTTTCTGGGGTTTATTTTTGATAAATAACAAAAATAACCCCTAGGAATTCGGATTTCGCAGTTTTCGCAGCACGACCATTATCCCGGCCGGCGTCATGCCGGAAATTTTTGACAGTGCGGCCATATTTTCCGGACGCGTCCGGGACAGTTTTTCGACCAGTTCGTTCGTAAGTCCCGGCAGGTTTTCATAATCGAACCCGGCCGGTATTTTTATATTTCTGTCCTTTGCATAGTTTTCCATCTCGCGCGCATTGCGGGCAATGTATCCCGCATACATTTTATCAATTTCATTTGCGATTTGCGATTTGCAATTTGCTATTTCTTCAAATCGCTTTTGCGGCAACAGCCCCAGGTCGACGGCGACGGGTCCCAAACGGAATATCGCGTTGTCGGCCCGCAGGCTTAGCCTGTATTCCGCGCGCGACGCGAACATTCTATACGGTTCGTCCACGCCGTTCGTCGTTATGTCGGAAATCATGACGCCAATCATGGAATCGGTTCTGTCCAGAACCAGCGGCGCGGCGCGTAATGCCGCGGCGGCCGCGTTCGCACCGGCGACAACGCCCTGGGCGGCGGCCTCTTCATATCCGGACGTGCCGTTTATTTGCCCGGCGAAAAAAAGCCCGGGCCAATCTTTTGATTCCAAGGTCGATTTCAGCGCGCGCGCGTCGATGGCGTCGTATTCTATCGCATACCCGAACCGTTCTATCTTTGCATTTCCAAGACCGGGAATAGTTCTGATAAATTTTTCCTGGACCTCTGGCGGCATGCCGGTCGATATACCGTTCGGATATATGGTTTTGCCGTCCATGGTTTCCGGTTCCAAAAACACGTGGTGGCTTTTGTGTTCAGGAAACCGCATAACCTTGTCTTCGACGGACGGGCAGTAACGCGGGCCGGTTCCGGTGATATCGCCGTTGTACATAGGGGCTTTCGATATATTGTCGCGTATCACCTTATGAGTTTCCGCGTTGGTATGGGTGATGAAACAAGAAACGTGATGCGTAAGGCGTAAGGCGTAAGGCGAATTTCGCTTCACGCCTCCCGCTTCACGTTTCACGCAAGAAAACCACTCATGGTTTTCATCGCCGGGCTGCATCTCGCATTTCGAAAAATCTATTCCGTCCGCGTACAGCCGCGCCGGGGTTCCGGTTTTAAGCCGAATCAACGAAAAACCGGCTTTTTCGAGTATTTTTGATATATTTTTGTCGCCGGACTGGTATGTCCCGTCGTCTTGCAATCGGCCGGATTCGATTTTTTCATCGCCCAGGTGGACCAGGCCGTTCAAGAACGTCCCGGTTGTGATTACAATCGATTTGGCGCGGTATTCGCCGTTTACAATTTTGGCTTCAAGGTCAAGCGTCAGGACGGGTTCGTAAACAATGGTTAAATTTTCGACGCCGGCCAGCAATCGTTTCACCGCATCGCGATAAAGATTCCGGTCGATTTGCGCGCGCAGCGCGCGCGTCGCCGGACCGTGCGACATATTCAGCATTCTGAAATGAATTCCCGCCGCGTCCGCCGCAACCGGCATTATACCGCCAAGCGCGTCTATTTCCGCGACCATTTGCGATTTGCCGGGACCGCCTATTGACGGGTTGCACGACATCGCGCCCATATCGGATTCGGATTTCGTCAAAAGCAGGGCGGTCGCACCGCGGCGCGCGGCGGCAGACGCCGCCTCTACCCCCGCATGCCCGCCGCCGATAATGATGACGTCGAATTCTTTCATTTTTTCCGCATATTGTAATCTTTGATTATTTTCAATGTCCGCCGGCCGCTTTCTATGGCGGTTCTGACCGACGCGACGAATTCCTGTTCCGCCGCCTTTACGCATTTTTCATAAGACCCGTTCGGGCCAGCGGCGCAGCCGCGCACTTCGCCTATATAGGTTTCGTACGCAATTATAACGGCGTCGCCGGACATTTCCGCACAGCGGTATAATTCTTTAGACATCCAGGTATTGGGACGGATTCCCCGTTTTTTTATAAAAAACATATAAATATCCATCGCAATTTGCAGCGTGTCCATGTTCTATCCCTTTGTTTTGCCGCATTCTAGATTATTTTATCCGGATATCAATATATTTCTTGAAACCTGCCAAAACTTGTATTAAAGTTTTTGTTATGTACAACAGGACAATAATTATTATAGAATAACCGGTGAACGCGCTTTGACGGTCGGTCTGGCGCGCATGCGCCGGTTTTTTTATGCAACAAGGAATATTTGAAATGTCATATCCAAAAACAGAGCCAAAAGCAAACTTTCCGGAACTGGAACGTCAAATTCTGTCATTTTGGCGGGAACGCGGTATTTTCCACAAATCGCTGGACCAGACCAAAGACGGCGCGCCGTTCACTTTTTATGACGGGCCGCCTTTTGGCAACGGCCTTCCCCATTGGGGGCATTTGGGCGTGTCCGCCGTAAAGGACATGGTTTCCAGATACCAGACTATGAACGGGCGGCATGTGGAACGCGAACTGGGATGGGACTGTCATGGTTTACCTGCGGAAAACGCCGTGGAAAAACAGCACGGACGCGGCGCCAAAGACATCGTGGCGACGGACGGCATGGCGACGTTCTGCGACATGTGCCGCACGGGCGTTCAGACATATGTAAAAGAGTGGGAGCGGATTTTGGAAAGAATCGGCCGCTGGGTCGATATGGGCGAAAACGTCGGATACCGCACAATGGACAAGGATTATATGGAATCCGTAATATGGACGATAAAACAGCTGCACGACAAGGGATTGCTGTACAAGGATTTCCGCGTGAATCCTTTCGATTGGAAACTCGGGACCGTTCTGTCCAATTCCGAAGCGTCCAGCGATTACCAAGAAGTAATAGACGACGCCATAACCGTTTGGTTCGAATTATCGGACGGCCGCCGCATTCTGGCATGGACCACTACGCCGTGGACTTTGCCTGCGAATTCTGCATTGGCCGTCAATCCGAAAATGACATACGTTTGTATGCGGGACGAAGACGGGCAGGAATATATAATCGCGGAATCGCGTCTGGGCGCTTATGAAAAACAATTCGAAAAAGCCGTCAAGACCGGCGAATTAAAGGGCGATGCCCTGGTCGGGCTTTCTTACAAGCCCTTGTTCGATTATTACAACGACGCCAAATTATATAAAATCATTACCGGCGATTTCGTATCAGACGATTCCGGCACCGGCATAGTTCATATCGCGCCGGCGTTCGGCGAAGACGATTTCTGGGCGCTGAAATCGAACGACCCGGAATTTCCGGTTTTGCTGAATGTCGATAATTACGGAAATTTCGACGAAACCGTCAAGGATTTCGCCGGCATGAATATATTCGACGCCAATCCGAAAATCATAGAATTCCTTAAAAAAGCCGGACATTTGGTTAAAAAAGAGCAATACAAGCACAGCTATCCGTACGGCGAACGGTCTAAAGAAAAGCTGATATATCGCGCGACGGAATCATGGTATATAAACGTTCCGAAAATCAAAGACAGGCTTTTGGCCAACAACGACACGGTACTTTGGACATCCGCCGGCGAACGTTTCCGCGACTGGATTGAAAACGCGCGGCCGTGGTCCGTTTCCCGCAATCGTTTTTGGGGCGTACCGCTTCCTATCTGGGTGCGCGGGGACGAATACAAGGTTTTCGGTTCCGTTAAGGAACTGGAAGAATTCTTTGGCGTAAAAATAGACGACCTGCACCGGCCGACATTGGACGCATTGGAAAAGGACGGCTGGACACGCATACCGGACGTATTGGATTGTTGGGCGGAATCCGGGGCCATGCCATGGGCGTCTTTGCATTATCCGTTTGACCCGTCGTCGCACAGCGACGCCGAGGCTGGGCTTCCACGAAATTTTCCGGCGGATTATATTATAGAGGGCCAGGACCAGACCCGCGGCTGGTTTTATTCTTTGATGGTGCTTGCGACCGCATTGTTCGACAAGCCGGCGTTCAGGGTTGTGTCGGCAAACGGACTGGTGGTGGACGAACATAAAAAGAAATTTTCCAAATCGCTGGGCAATTTCGTGAATCCAGAGGCGCAAATAGAACAATTCGGCGCGGACGCCGTGCGCCTGTTCATACTGGGGTCGAATTTTATGAAGGCCGAACCGGTGCCAATGGACAAGGAAGGAAAAGTTTTTGGCGAGCCGATAAAAAACATCCTGGTGCCGCTTTGGAACGCGTATCATTTCTTTACGCTGTACGCGAACGCGGGGAATGTGACGGCACAGGGCCAATCAAATACGAACAATGTATTGGACAGATATATATTGGCAGAACTGGACGAATTGACCGGCGTGGCGCGCGATGCTTTGGATAATTATAAACCAGACATCGCTATTCGCGGATTTGCATCTTTTCTTGAAATCTTGAACAACTGGTATGTGCGCCTTTCGCGCGAACGATTCTGGAATGAAGAGCAGGGCGCGTTCGATACTTTACATTTCGTACTTGCAGAATTATGCAAACTGTTGACGCCGTTCGCACCGTTCGTATCGGAATACATTTTCCGCGCGCTGACCGGCAAGGAATCGGTGCATTTGGAAGGGTTTCCGACAGCCGTCCAGACAGACAAAAATATAATGAAAACCATGCGCAAGACACAACAAATTGTGTCTGTCGGAAAACAGTTGCGTGATACCTATAAACTGCGAAACCGTTTGCCATTGAATGAAATTAAAATTTACGGATTGATAGATTTGGATAACGAAAACACAGGAATTGTAAGGAACGAATTGAATGTAAAAAATGTAACGCCGACGGGTACGGATTCTTCAAAGGTCGCGGATTCGTTCGTATATCTTATCACCCCGAAAATCGGGGCACGATTGGGTGCAAAACTAAAAGAAATCATGGCTGCATCCAAACAACCGGGATTTGGCCCTGTGGAATGGGGTCTGCGCCCGGATGAATACGAAATGCGATTAACCGTAAAACCCGGAATTACCGGCGCGGCTTTGCCTGACAATACTGCGGTCGTGGTTATCGACACGAATATCACACCGGAATTAGCGACCGAAGGCCTTGCCAACGACGCCCTGCGCTTTATCCAGGATTCACGCAAAACGGCCGGCCTTGACGTGTCCGACCGCATAGATTTGGAATATTCGGCGGACGGAGAACTGGCGGCGGCGATAGAAAAGCATGCGGATATGATAAAGGACAACGCGCTGATTAAAACAATGACCGCTCTTTCCGGGACCCCCGGCGACACGCTTTTTGGCGGCGCCAAACTGGATTTGCCCGGTTATTATTACCAGGAAATCGAAGGCCACCATTTCGGAATAAAAATAACAAAGGCGGTATAATATGGACCTGCACGAAGAATTGAAAAAGTTCTCGCCGGACGATTTTGTTCGAATATCGTGGGACGATTATATCAAAACTCTGACCAAACTGGGCGATAAAATAGAACGGTATTGCGCGGAAAATAACTTGAAAATCGACGTCGTTGTTCCCGTTATGCGCGGCGCGATGGTCGCCGGCCAATATGTGGCGTACAGGTTCGGCGTATTGAAAATTGTTCCCGTTCAATACAAATATTTTTTTGAACCGACGGAAATAACCATGCGACAGCTGTTGCCGTTCAATCCCAATGGAATAAAAGATGACGCAACAATCTTGGTGGTCGAACAGGACCATTGTTTCGGCACCATCGGGGCACAGGCCACGGCGGACATAAAGAAATTAATGCCGAATGTGCGGATACTGTATGCGGCGGATTATATGGATTATTCGCACCAGATAAATGAAAGCGCGGACGCCATGTTTTTCGGAGAACTGTCCAACGGCACGAAAACATTGACCAACGACGAATGCAAAACATTGAATATATTCGAAAAAACCAACCTGTATCCGTGGGAAAGAATGGACGAAGAATGCGCCGTGATTTCCGGAAAACAATTCGACTATAATGACCTGGACACGGTTATAAAAAATTCGGACAAGAAACAAACATTTTGATGAAACCGACCCCCAATATTTATTTCCGCGAAGTGCCGCCGACATTGGATATGACGACGCGGACAGAGCTGTATTCCGTAAATGCGTTTACTTTCGCGGTCGCGGTGATATTATCGGCCCAGGCGACGGATAAAAAAGTCAACGAAGTCACGCCCGCTTTGTTTGCCGTCGCCGACACGCCGGACAAGATGTTGAAATTGGGGCAGGCGGGCCTGAAAAAACACATAAAAGTCATTTCGTTTTTTAACAACAAGGCACGCAATATCATTGGTCTGGCGCGGGAATTAAAGGGCGGGCGGCCGCTGCCGCGCACTTGCACGGAACTGATGGCCCTGCCGGGCATAGGGCGCAAGACCGCGAACGTCATCATGAACGTCCTGTGGGGCGCGCCCGCGGTCGGCGTCGACACACATGTTTTTCGGTTGGCGCACAGATTCGGATGGGCCGACGAATCCGACAATACGCCGGACAAAGTCGAAAAGAAATTGTTAAAAATAATCCCGAAAAAATATCACGGCATGGTTAATCATGTGATGGTGCTGCACGGACGGTACGTTTGCAAAGCGCTGCGCCCCAAATGCGCCGAATGCCCGGTTGCAAAATTCTGCGCAGCAAAGGATAAACAAAAGGAATCATAATGGAAAACAAAATCAATATCCGCCTGGCCGTACCGGCCGATTTGGACAAGTTGGCGGAATTATACATAATTTTCGAAGAACATTTTAATATGCTTGACGGGACGCAAAATCCGATTGTATCCCAAAAAGAAAAAATCCAAGAATTGACCTTTTCCGATAATCCGCTGTTGCGGACGCTGGTGGCGGAATTAAATGGACGGATAATCGGCGCGATTTCATTTTACAAGGGTATTGCATGGGAAATGGACGCCTGTTATCATTTGCCTTATTTTGCGGTTCATCCTGAATTTCGTGGCGGCCGGGCGGCCATGCTATTGATGCAGGAAGTAAAAAAATTCGCCATTCGCGAAAAAATAAAATCATTCACTTTCGACGTTTATGGGAAAAACAAAACCGCGCGCAGGTTGTACGAACACATCGGCGCAAAATATTGGATTGACAGGGACGCGCATTTTATGTATTTGGATTTGTGATAAAAACCGGTCTTTTTGACCGGTTTTTACTATTTATCGCGGATTTTCGCGTCGAATTTTGATTCGATATCATTGATAATTTTGGACTGGAATTCCGCCAAGTCGCCGTCGGACATATTGCCCGTCGGTTGCAAAATCAATTCAAACGCCACGGATTTTTTAGAATTCCCCATATCGAAAACATCGAACACATTCGTTTCATAGACAATCGGATTATTCGCCGCGATGTAATTCACCATTTCATCTGGCGATATTTTGTTATCGACAATAAATGCAAAATCACGGGTGATTAATGGAAAATCGGGGACCGCGTTCTGTGAATGTTGAATGTTGAGGGTCGAAGGTTGAATTGCCGCTTGTTCCGGCAACATAGAAATGTCATCGACCAATCCAATTACAACATTCGTTTTTATTCCAAATTTTTTGGCGATTGCGGGATGTAGTTCGGCAAATTGTGCGACAGTTTGTCCATTCAATATAATTCTACCGGCGCGGAACGGGTGCGCCCACCCTTCGTACTTCGTGCTACGGGTGGCTTCGCCATTAATTCCATTTTCCACAGTTGCGCCGGGAAACAGCGCCAGCAAGTCTTCGCGGACATCGTATATTCCGACCGGTCGACCGTGCTTTGCCCCTATGTTTCCGCCGGCTATGCCCGTTCTGGCGATTACCAATTGGTCGTGCTGTTCCCCAGGTTCCACGCCGTCGAACACCGCGCCCACTTCAAACAGATTCAGATTCGACCGGTTGAACCGGTCGTTGTTTGCGATAACGCCCAACATACCATGGACCAGGCCGTTTCGCGCCGTATCCATGTCCGAAACAATCGGATTTTCAATTTTGACGCTTGGTTTGTCGGACAATAATTTTTCTTGTTTGGATGAACCGAATCCGTATGATTTTATTTCATACAGCCCAAGTGTCGCAATACGTTGTTTTAAGGACAATGTTTTTTCAAAACCGCCAAGGTTTTTATCCTGGTCGTTCAATTTGTCCACTTCGGCGACATATTGCCCGCGCATGAACATATTTCCTTCTGCGGCCTGTCCCAGGATTTTGCAATACCCGAAAATCCGCGCAAGTTCCGAAACTATGTTTTCCGGAATCAGAACATCGACACGCGCGGGCGGCGGCGTAACGGTCCAATCATCCCCGGATATTTCAACGCCGAACCCCAGTTTTTCCAAGATTTCACGCTGGACAGGGGCGGGCAAATATTCCAACCCGATTCCCGTTTTTTGTTCAAAAAGGCCGGGTTTATAGCCGATTTTGCGCAATTTCACCGGGTCGTGACCAGCTTCGTAATTGCTGATAATTTCACCGCCGCAGGCATTCTGGATTATCCGTGCGGCCCGGACGATTCCAAGCCCTGTAATCGTCGGGTCGATGCCGCGCTCATATCTGTACGAAGCGTCGGTCGAAATGCCCAGGCGTTTTGCGGTCTTGCGGATTGTCACCGGGTCGAAATATGCGGATTCCAGAATTACGTTTTTGGTCGCGTCGGTCGTCATTCCGCGCGAACCGCCAACAACGCCGGCCAGCGCAAGTATTCCGTCAGCGTCGGTTATAACCAAATCCGTGTCAATCAATTCATGTTCCGCGCCGAACAGGTCGGTGAATTTTTCACCCGCTTTCGCGTTACGGATTATTATGTCGCCGTTTATTTCATCGGCGTCGAAACAGTGCAGCGGCTGGCCCATGTCGTAACACACGTAATTCGTCGCGTCGATGGGCGCGTTTTTCGGATTGATTCCGATGGCTTCAATTCGCGCGGCAATCGTCGGGTTCGACGGGGCCATATTAATCCCGCGAATTTCGCACAAACGATATACGGGACAGGCGGCCGTGTTTTCGATTGTTGCCTTGCGGGTTTGCCCTTTGCATTCAATGATATCGGACGCATGATTTATAATTTCGCCAATCCCGGCGGCGGCAAGGTCCCGGGCGATTCCGCGAACAGAAAGATAGTCCGGACGGTTGGGCGTTATGCCGGCGGTGAAAACTATTTCTGATTTTTGATTTCTGATTTCTGATTTCAATGGCCTGCCAATTGTTTCACTGCTTTCATTCAATTCTATAATACCGTCATGGTCGTCGCCGATGCCCAGTTCCTTTGCGCTGCACATCATGCCGTCGGACAGGTGCCCGCGAATTTTGCCGCTTTTTATTTCCATATCGCCGACCTTGCAACCGGGCAGGGCCAGCGCGGACACCAGTCCCGCGCGCGCGTTCTTTGCGCCGCACACAACCTGGCGCAACGTTCCCGTGCCGTCGTCAACCCGCAACAGATGTAAATGAGTATCCGGAATATCCGCACATTCTACAATCTTTGCAGCAATCGGACGGACGGGATATTCAATGCCGTCGATTTCCAGCCCTATGTTGGTAAGGCATTCTGCTATTTCATCAACCGACACATTCGTCTTCAAGTAATCTTTCAACCAATCAAGTGTAAATTTCATTTTTTATCCCCCAATGTTTCAAATCCGTTCGCTTTCAGCCATCGCGCATCGCCGCCGAAAAATTCGCGTATGTCGGACAAGCCGTATTTCAGCATGGCCAGCCGGTCAAGGCCGAATCCGAACGCGAACCCCTGGAATTCATTCGGATTAATTTTCACATTGCACAGAACGTTCGGGTGAACCATTCCGGCGCCCATGATTTCCAGCCATTTTCCGGGTTTCCATTCAACGTCTATTTCCACCGACGGCTCCGTGAATGGAAAATACGACGGACGAATCCGCATATTCAATTCGCGTTCGAAAAAACGTTCCAAAAATGTTTTTATATCGCCGACCATGTCGGAAAGCGTTATACGCCTGTCGACAACCAGCCCCTCTATCTGGTGGAACATGGGGGAATGGGTCGCATCCATTTCGCGCCTGTACGTAGTGCCGGCGCTGAATATTTTTATCGGGACGCCGTCTTTTTCCATCGACCGAATCTGGACGGCCGACGTCTGGGTGCGCATGACGTTGCCGCCGCTTACAAAGAACGTGTCCTGCATATCGCGGGCGGGATGATGTGGCGGAGTGTTCAGCGCGGTGAAGTTATGCCAGTCGTCCTCTATTTCCGGCCCGGTCCGCAGACTGTATCCCATTTCCGTCAGCACGGTTGACACTTCGGACATGCATTGCGAGAGCGGATGCAGCCGGCCGTTATCCGTTACCCGTAGCCCGTAACCCGTAATCGCGGCCGCGTCCAATTTCTGGGATTCCAGCGCATTCATCATCGCGGCATGTTCCAGCTCCTCTTGGGCGTGTTTGAACGCGTCGCGAAGTTCCGCGGATTCGGCGTTCAGCGCGGCGCGCGAGTCATTATCCAGATTTTTCATATCTTTCAGGCGGACCGTCATCGTTCCGTTCTTGCCGAAAACCGACGAATGCAGCGCGGTCAGGTCTTCCGGATTTTTAATTTGTTTTATTTGTTCCAGCATATTCATAATAAACCCCTTATAACACAAAACCGCCCGATGGGCGGTTTTATTGTTGCATATAGCGCGACAAATCGCCACCGATTATTTTTTATCGGCTTCGCTAAATCGTTTCGCGCTGTCCAGCAGTTTTTCGAAATTCTTGTCGTTCGCGTACGCCATTTCGGCCAAGACTTTGCGGTCCAGTTCTATGCCGGCTTTTTTAAGGCCGTTCATGAATTTGGAATAGGTCAGCCCCGCTGCGCGCACGGCGGCGTTGATGCGGATAATCCACAAAGACCGGAATTCGCGCTTTTTCACGCGGCGGTCGCGGTATGCGTATTGACCCGCTTTTTCGGATTTTTCGCGCGCTGCGCGGTACGTCGTGCCGTGACGGCCCAGGTATCCCTTTGCGCGCTGCAGAATTTTTTTATGCTTTTGTTTTACGGTAGTACCGCGTTTTACACGTGCCATCTTCGCCCCCTTTTATTTCAAACCGTACGGAGCAAGCAGTTTCACCTGCGCTTCGTGGCTTTCGTCCAGATAGTTGACTTTGCTGCCGGCTTTGTTGGCGCGTTTGGTTTTTTGGCGCAGAAAGTGATTGTGCCCGCTGCGCCCGGTTTTGATTTTACCGGTCGCGGTCATGGACATGCGTTTTTTCACGCCCGACTTTGTTTTCATTTTTGGCATTTTTATTCCTTTTAATTATCCCTGGTGGCAATGCTGGCCACTTTGGGCCCGCCCATTATTAACGATTTTTCTGAAAATGCAAGAAAATTTGCATTTAATAATTGATATTTGCCAAATAATGTATAAAATCACATTCTGTAATTACAAAGCGGGCGCGAAAATGGCCATAAAATCGACCACTTCGAAGATTTCAAGCAGGCTTTCGGAAATAATCCGGGCATTCACCGCGGCGTCCCTGTTGCCCGTGTTCTTTTTCTATATACTGCTGGACAAACCGGATTATAAAATAATGAACGCGGTAAGGCATGTCATCGTGCCAACGGCGCACGTTGTCGGCGACGCGCTGTCGTGGCCGTTTCGCGCTTTCGGCCGCAGCGCCGCAAATTTTTATACCCTGACCCAGGCAAAACGGGAAAATGAAGAGCTGCGCGTCAGGCTGGACGCCGCGCTTTCCCGGCAAAGCCTGTGCGACACCGCCATTATGGAAAACCAGCGGCTGGAAACCTTGCTTGGCATCGCGCGGGACGCGCCGTTAAAAACAATAATCGCGCGCGCCGTTTTGGAATATTCCGCGTTCCGGCACACGACCCTTTCCATCAGCAAGGGGACGGCCGACGGAATCCGCGAAGGCCAGGCGGTCATATCGACCGACGGAAGCCTGCTTGGCGTCGTTGCGGAAGTATTTGAAAATTCCGCGCGCGTGCGCGGGCTTGAAGACACAAAATCCAACATACCCGTGCGCGTCGCCGGGTCCGAAGTTTACGGATTCTTGCGCGGCAACGGGGAACGGGCGCCCATATTCGAATTTTTCAGCGACCAGGAATTCGTCCCGACCAGGGGAATCCGCCTGGTTTCCAGCGGCATTCGGGGAAATCTGCCCAACGGAATTTTCGTGGGGGTGGTCGACAGAGAGGGCAAAATAGAAGCGCGGGTCAAACTGGGCGCGCAGATTGGCGGCGCGCAAGAGGTTATCGTGCTGCAATTCGACGGAAAAGACGGATACAGATAGTGTGCATAACATAAAAAAATTCTTTGACGCCATCTTTCCGTTCGCCGTAACCATACTGTTGTGGCGGATTGCGAATCCGTTCTGGAACCCGAACGGAATCATTTCCATGGTGCCGATATTTTATTACTCGTTCATACGGCCGCGCCCCGAATTCATGCCCATGGCCGTTTTGGGCTGTCTGCTTTTGGATTACAATTTCGACACCATGCTGTTCTGGACCGCCATGTTCTGCGCGGTTTATGCGGCGAATTATCTGCAAACCACGACAAAACCCATACTTCATATACGCGGCGGATTGTTTGCGTTCGCGTTGTTTGCGGGCGCATGCCTTTTGATTCTTGCGATATGGGCGTTCACATGGCGGTCGCTTTGGACGGCAATCTGGATGTTCGCCGTCGCGACTTTGTGCTATGCGGGATGGGCGAAAACAATGGGGGGCGTCGACCGCGGATAAACCGATGCTGGACAAACACGTATCTTTGACATTCGACAGACGGTCCGCCATGTTTATCACCGGGGGGATTGTCCTGACGTCCGCGCTGGTTATGCGCATGCTGCACATGCAGGTGTTCCAATACGGAAAATACAGAAAGCTTTCCGAAAACAACATAACGCGCATACGCGTGAACCTGCCCGAGAGGGGAAAGATAATATCCGCCGACGGCGTGACCCTGGCGCGGGACGAATCCGTATACAGAATCTATATAATCCCCGAAGAAACGGACGACCTGCCCGAACTGCTGCGCGCCTTGAAACGGGAACTGGGCTTGAAAACCGCCGATATAGAAAGCATAGAAAAAAGAATCAAAAAACAGCGCAGATTCCAGCCGTCCATCGTCAGGGAATCGGTCACGTGGGAACAGCTGGCGTCTTTACGCGCGCATAATATGGCCGGCCTGCATATAGAGCGCGGATTTTCCAGAAGATATCCGGGCAAGAAAATGGCGGCCCATGTCCTGGGGTTCGTCGGCGGCCTGGAATCCGCGAAGCACGACCGGCGCACCGCGATAACAAGCCCGTTCTTTATGACGGGCCAGGCGGGGTTGGAACGCAGCTTTAACGACGTTCTGTCCGGAATCCCGGGACAGTCGATTATAAACATAGACGCGACCGGACGGATAGTCGGCGAAGACGCGTCGCGCGAAATACCGGCGACGGGCGGGACGGATATACGGACGACCATCGTGGAATCCGTTCAAAGAACTATGGAGAACGCGCTGGAAAATCACAAGGCCGGATGTTCCGTCGCAATCGAAATCGAAACCGGAAACATAGTGGCGATGGCGTCGACCCCGGGATTCGACCCCGACAGTTTCAGGCGCGAAGACGGCGCGGAAATAATGGACGCGCTGCGCCGGGACCCGCTGAAACCCTTCATGAACAAGGTCACCGAGGGTTTGTATCCGCCCGGCTCTACATTCAAAATCGTTGTGGCCCTTGCCGCGCTTGAATCCGGGGCGATTACGCCGGGCGAAAAGATATACTGTCCGGGGCATTGGGAATACGGCCGGCACACATACCACTGTTGGGAAAGACGCGGGCACGGAAACGTCGATTTGGAAACCGCGCTGGCCAAATCTTGCGATATTTATTTCTATCAAATCGCGCTGCGCATCGGAATCGACGCGATAAAGAACATGGCGCTGCGCCTGGGGCTGACCGAAAAACTTCTGGAAGATTTGCCGCGCATTTCGACCGGCGCCGTTCCGGACAGAAAATGGAAGGAGAAAAACATAGGCAGCGGCTGGCTGCACGGCGACACCATAATCACCGGAATCGGACAGGGGTTCGTGCTGGTCAACTGTTTGCAGCTGGCCGTCATGACCGCGCGCGCCGCGTCCAACAAACAGGTTGTGCCGCGGCTGGTGGTACGGGACGGCGCAGAACAAACCGAATTCAAACCCGTGGGCTTGCAGGAGAAAAACATAAGGATTGTTCTGGGCGGACTTGAAAAGGTTTTACAACAGGGCGGAACCGCCGCGTATTCCGCGGTCAATGTCGGCGGCAAAAAAATGGGCGGAAAAACGGGAACGTCGCAGGTGCGGCGCATTACCGAAGAGGAACGCGCAAAGGGAATACGCGGCAACGACCAGCTGCCGTGGCATTTGCGCAACCACGGCCTGTTCGTGGGATACGCGCCGACGACGAATCCGAAATACGCCGTCGCGACGATTGTGGAACATGTCGGCGGGTCCGGCCCGGCGGCGCAGGTTACGGCAAGCACGATGAGGGAGTTGTTGAAACAGTGACTGGCGGCTCGTACTGGCGGCCGGTAGTATGAGTTTATTGGAAATATTATCACAAAGACAAAATCACGAGCCACCAGCACAAGCCACAAGCCACCAATAAAAACCAAAGGTTTTTTCATGTCACGCCAAATACGAATTTCACGCTCTGAAAACATGCCGCTGAAAGAAAAGCTGCGGCGTTTCAGCTGGCTGTTTTTTTCGCTGATGATTATCATATTGGCGCTGTCCGTTATAACCCTGTACTCCGCGGGAACGGCGGACTGTTCCGGGGCCGTTGGAACTTGCGGCAAATTCGGCGCATGGCGGCCGTACGCTTTGGCCCAGATGGGTCGAATAGCCATCGGGCTTTCCGTGTTTTTCATCGCCGCTTTTTCGGATATAAAGCTTTGGCTGCGCTCTTCATACTGGCTTTACGCGGGCGCGCTGTTTCTTATCATGCTGGTCACGTTCATCGGGCATTCCGGCATGGGCGCGCAGCGGTGGCTGAACCTGGGGTTTGTTTCCATTCAGCCGTCCGAATTTATAAAGGTGGGTCTGGTGCTGGTTTTGGCGCGGTATTTTTCATGGCAGAATTCTTTTGAACTGGAACAGTTCAAAAACTATCTTCTTCCCGCCGCTTTCGTCGCGTTTCCGTTTCTTTTGATACTTTTGCAGCCGGACCTGGGCACCGCCCTGTCCATCGCGTTCATATCCGCGGGATTCTTTTTCATCGCCGGCGCGAAACGCCAGTGGTTCGCCATAGGCGCGGTCCTGTTCGCAATCACGGCGCCCGTGATATGGACGGTCGGCCTGCAGGGATACCAAAAACAACGCATAACGACATTCATTAACCCAAGCCGGGATTTATCCGGCGCGGGGTACCAGATAAACCAGGCGAAAATCGCTTTCGGTTCGGGCGGAATCGTCGGCAAGGGATATTTGCAGGGGACCCAGTCGCAGTTGTCGTTTTTGCCGGAAAAACATACCGATTTCATATTCACGATGTTCGGCGAAGAATTGGGATTCATCGGCGGATTCGTTCTGATTGCGCTTTATTCCATCATGGTCGGAATCATGCTCTGGTGGTCCAAAACGACCAGGAATAGATTCGGGCAACTGGTATGTTTCGGATTTTGCTTGAATTTCTTTATCTATTACTTTATAAATATCGCCATGGTTTTGGGTCTGATGCCGACGGTCGGCGTGCCTTTACCGCTGATGTCCTTTGGCGGAAGCTCTTTGCTGGCGCTGATGTTCGGGCTGGGACTGGTCCAGAATGCAAGGATATACAGGGACGTCCAATTGTCCGCAAAGGGCGGATAATGCGCGCAAAGCGCGCAGAGCATAGTTAATAGAGCATAGGGCATATATTATGAATTTGTTAATCGTTGAATCACCGGCGAAAGCAAAAACAATTGAAAAATATTTGGGACGCGATTGGCGCGTCGTGGCGTCCGTCGGCCACGTCCGCGACCTGGTGCCCGAAGACGGCAGCGTCGATACGGAAAAAGATTTCGCCATGAAATGGGCGATAATGTCCGGCAAGGAAAAACATATAAAGGCGATTCTGGACGAAGTAAAGAAAGCAGGCGCGGTCTATCTGGCGTCCGACCCGGACCGCGAGGGAGAGGCCATCGCGTGGCACATCCTTGAAATACTTTCCGAAAAGAAAGCGCTGAAAGACAAACCGCTATACCGCGTGGTGTTCAATGAAATCACAAAATCGGCCGTTTCGGACGCGATAAAAAATCCACGCGAAATAGATAATAACCTGGTCGACGCGTATCTTGTGCGGCGCGCGCTGGATTATCTTATCGGATTCAAGCTGTCGCCCGTTTTGTGGCGCAAAAATCTGGGCAAATCCGCCGGGCGCGTGCAATCGGTCGCGGTCGCATTGGTCGTCGGCCGCGAACGCGAGATAGAAGCGTTCAAGCCGGTGGAATACTGGTCGCTGGACGCGATGTGCGCGCCAGAAAGCGGCGGTGGGTTTTCCGCGAGACTGACGCAGTTCGCCGGCGAAAAAATAGAAAAGATGACCGTCGAAAACAAAGGGCGGATGGATAAGATTCTGTCCGTTCTGGGCGCGCCGGCAATCGACGCAAAGGTCGTATCCGTCGAAAAGAAAAAATCATCGCGAAAACCCGCGGCGCCGTTCACCACTTCGACATTGCAGCAAGAGGCCGCGCGGAAATTATATTTTTCCGCAAAACGCACTTCCGCGGCCGCGCAAAAGCTTTACGAGGCCGGTCTTGTCACATATATTCGCACGGATTCCACGAATCTGTCCGCAGAGGCCATCGATTCCATCCGCGGATTCATAAACGAAAGGTACGGCAATTCGTTCCTGCCCGGGTCGCCGAATATTTATGCGACCAAATCCAAAAACGCGCAAGAAGCGCACGAAGCGATACGGCCGACGAATATCGCGCACATAATTGAAAAAAGCGATTCGGACGAAGACAGGCTTTACGACCTGGTCTGGAAACGGACCGTCGCGTGCCAAATGACGAACGCCGAATTCGATTCCGTCGTCGTCGATATAAAAACGGACAAGACCGACGCCGTGTTCCACGCCGTCGGAACAACGCGGACATTCGACGGATTCATGAAAGTATATATCGAGGACAAGGACGATTCCGACGACGATACACAAGAAACAAAACTGCCGCCAATGACTGCAGGCGATAAAATAGACATCAAAGAATTGTTGCCGGAACAGCATTTTACTTTGGCCCCGCCAAGATATTCCGAAGCGTCGCTGATTAAAAAATTAGAGGAACTGGGCATCGGCCGGCCGTCGACTTACGCGTCCATCATGTCCACGATTGTCGACCGAGAGTATGTAAAAAACGAAAGCAAGCGGTTTTATCCGACGCCCAGCGGCTGGCTGATTTCCGCGTTTCTGGCAAAATATTTCGAAAGCATAGTCGACGTGAATTTCACGGCGAAAACCGAAGACACCCTTGACGACGTGTCGAATGGCGAACAAAAGAAATTGGCCGCGCTGAATAATTTCTGGTGCGCGTTCCAACCCCTTGTCGGGGCCGCGCGGGACGTGCCGACGCCGGAAGTCATGGTGGAACTCAACAAAGCGCTGGAATCGCACCTGTTTCCGGGCGGCGACAACAAATGTCCGGAATGCGCCGCCGCGCTTACCTTGAAAGTTTCCAAATTCGGCCCGTTCGTTTCGTGTTCCAATTATCCCGAATGCAAATATACGAAGAATCTTAATTCCGCGCCGCAGGCCGCCGACGGCGCGGCGGCGCAAAGCAACAACATGGATTTGGGCGACGGAATATTCTATAAAATCGGACGGTTCGGGCCGTACGTGACCGATGGCGAAAAGAACGCTTCGGCGAAAAAGTATTCGGCCGACCAAATCACCCTTGAAATCGCGCGCGAACTTTTGTCGGGCGAAAAGAAAAAAGCGGAACCGGTTGAAATCGGAAAAAATCCGGCGACCGGCAAAATGATTTATTTCTATCCGGACGGACGGTTCGGGCCGTATCTTTCCAGCAACAAAGTCAATGTGTCGGTATCGGCCCGGCCGGACTTGGACACGGCCGCCGATTTGATTAACAACAAAAAACCGTCCGCGAAAAAATCCTGGGGCCGGAAAAAATCATAAGACCGTTTTCTTCGGCCGGTCCGTTTTGACGAAAGGCCGACCGTGATAATCGCGGCCGTATATTTCCGGGGTTTGCATTATATCCGCATAAAATCCAACGGAATAAAAATCCCGGCCAATGGCCGGGATTTTTTTATTTCGAGACAGAGGTCAGGCGCCAAACCGCGACCTTGTCCGGAATGGCTTTCGCGCCCAATGCGACCGCGTCGCCTTCGACAACCCATTTGTATTCGCCGTATATGAACGGAATGTACCAGCTGTACCTGTACATTTTCGCATTCACCAGAATATCGCCGCCGTCCGAATTTTTCAACGCGTCGCGCACCGCTTCATTCGGCAGAGTCGTTCCGGTCGGAAAGATAAAGATTATGCGTTCTTTATCCTGGCCGCGGACATTTTTAATCACCGTTCCGCTTTCTATGCTTTTCGAAGGGTTTATATTATCCGTGGATATCGCCGTGAACGTTTGAACCCGGCTGGAACAGGCCGCCAGGGCAATCGCGCAGATTATCATAAAAATTTTATTCTTCATCGGGTTTCCTTTTTGTTACAATGCAAATAATAGAATAAAATAATCCATTGTCAACTATTTTTTACAATTTGCCATCTGTAAATTACTGGTCTATAATTCACGCATGTCTGGATTTTCCAACAATTTCAACGACGAACTGCGGGCCCGGCTGTCGATTGCCGACGTGGTCGGACGGCGCGTGCCGCTTTTCAAAAAGGGTCGGGATTTCTGGGGCTGTTGCCCGTTCCATAACGAAAAAACGCCGTCGTTCAAAGTGAACGAAGAAATGGGCCGGTATTACTGTTTCGGATGCGGCGAAAAGGGCGACATAATTTCATTCACTATGAAAACCCAAAATATGCAGTATCCGGACGCAATCCGCGAACTGGCGAATATGGCGGGATTGAAGGTTCCGGAATTCAAACCGAAAGACGCCGCGACGATAGAGCGAGAGCATACGTATTTCGACATAATGGAATCCGCGGCGAAACTGTATTCGGACAGGCTGTACGCGCCGGACGGGGAATTCGCGCTTTCGTATATCCGCGGGCGGGGATTTTCAGACGAGGATATAAAAAAATACCGCATAGGATACGCGCCCGCCGGCAACGTTGTCGCCGGGAAATTTTCAAACCTTAAACTGGCGAATCTTACTGCAACCGGATTGGTTCGGGAATCGAACACGCCCGGCGGCGCGCCGTACGATTTTTTCCGAAACAAATTGATGTTTCCTATTTTTAATGCGGGCGGTCAGATTGTCGCGTTCAGCGGACGGTCGTTGGACGGGACGGAACCGAAATACATTAATTCTACGGAAACCGAATTTTTCAAAAAACGCGGAACAGTGTTCGGCCTGAACTTTGCGCGGAACGATATTTACAAAGCCAACCGGTCCATCATCGTCGAGGGACAGATAGACGCCATAAAAATGCAAATTAACGGTTTCGGCGAAACGGTCGCGCCGCTGGGCACCGCGTTGTCCGAAGAGCATCTGCAATTGCTTTGCAAATCAAACCGAAACATAGTTTTTTGTTTCGACGGCGACAAGGCCGGACAAAAGGCCGCGGCGCGCGCCGCCGGTCTTGTCATGCCAATCCTGCGCCCCGAATCCGACATTCGGTTTGCGTTCGCCACGAACGGAAAAGACCCGGACGATATTTTGAAACAAAAAGACGGCGGCGCGCAGATGAAACAAATTATAGACTCCGCCATATCATTGGAACGGTTTTTATGGAATTTAATCAATGCCAACTATGCGGCGACCACCCCGCGCGGACAGGCGATGGCCGAAAAATTCTTTATCGGCGAAATCGAAAAGATTCAGGATTTTTCGTTAAAGAACAGATTCAAACAATTCTTTTTCGACATGCGCCGCGAAAACTGGAAATTCACCCGCCGCGCGGAAAATATCCCGGTGCCGAAAATCGGCGATTTGGAACAAAAGACTTTGTCCGAAATCATGTCCGCGCACCCGGACCTGGTCGAAAGACATTCTGAATTTTTATTGAAAATCGGCGCAAAGTTCGAAGACGCCGCCCCAGCGGCCGGAACCCTTGCAAAGGCGGATGCGGAAAAATTCATTGTTTCGTTAAAGCTTAAACATTATCTGGAAATGCTGCACGACGAGAAAAAGGAACTTACCGCCAAAATGCTGGGGTCCGGTGATTCTATGGGGCCGGACGATTCCGCACGTATGAAAACGGTCGATTCCGAAATTAAAAAGACAATGGAAAAAATCGGTATGCTTGCGGAAATCTAAGGGATGCGGCGCAGCATCAGTTCAAAAAGGCGTCTTGCAGCGTCTGTTTTATTTGCCCCAAAGAAAGTCCCGCGATGGCCAGGAATTCTATCTGCGGCTTTGTTCCCTTGTATATCGATGCGGAATGTTCCGCCAATTCCGGCACGCTGGCGATTTTCTGGTTCGGCGACATTTTGATGGATTTTATATCCGGCGCGCACATTGCAGACAAGCCGATATCCGATTCACAATTCCGACAATCCGCAAGCACATTCGCCGCAGCGTATAAATCCGTCGCGGACCCCCCATGCGCCAGAACCCGGGTTTTAACAAAAATCCCGGTGTTTTCCGCCAGATGGTCCGCCGTTATGTTCAGGGTTAAATCACTTTCATTCTGTATTACTATATCCCCGCGGGTTTCGGAATATTTACCGGCGTTTTCGATAAAAAACCGCAAAAAAGCCGGGGATTTGTTTTTTAATTTTACCGAAAAATACAAAGCGCCGCGAACGGGATTTCTGATGATTATTTTTTTATCGCCGGCAATTTCGCCGACATAAATAATATGGACGGGTAAATCGTCCGGTTTCAAAACCGTAATTTCAACCGTATCGCCAGACGTTTGAATTTTGGTATTTTCCATATCCGACAGTTCGGAATCGAAAACGCCGTCGACAAAAACCGCCGGCCGCGCCGGAAAAGTTTTAATGTTGAATTTTTCCCAAAGGTATTTCATTAGATAATAGATACTAGATATCAGATATATTTTCAAATGTTTTTATTAAAAAAATCACTTTACTATCTAATATCTAGTATCTATTATCCAGTATCTGTAAACGGAGTTTATCATGGGTTTCAATTGCGGTATCGTCGGACTTCCCAATGTCGGAAAATCGACCCTGTTCAACGCGCTGACGGCGACGGTTGCCGCCGACGCGCAAAATTACCCCTTTTGCACAATCGAACCGAATACCGGACGCGTTTTGGTGCCGGACGATATTTTATTAAAATTGGCCGACACCGCCAAATCCATAAAAATAATTCCAAATGCCACGGTCGCGATTTCAATATGCTTTACTATAATTCCAAATCCGACACCCAAGACAAGCCAAAACACCGCCGCCAAGCCTAGCATAATCAGCATCGCCCTGTTATTGACAAAGACTGTTTTTATCTTATTCATATAATTTCTTCGTATAACTCATTCAGTGTGACACGCGCTTCATCAAATATATCAAACCATTCTTTATTTAAATTATTTTCTGATTTGCCATCAGATATAAATTTATTCATCGCATTTACAAATCGGCAGGTCGCTTCTGCAGATGTAGTCGCGGCCATCTTTTAATACTTCCCGGCAGACCGTCCGAAGAATATTCTCCAGTTCTCTGAAATTTCCAGGGAATTCATATTTTTTTAACGCTTCCAACGCTTCATTCCCTATCTCTTTAACACAACTTTCGCCTTTTTTGCCCCATCCGGGATTGATCGCATTGTTCTGCAACAGGCAATCCAGAATGAAAGGAAAGCTATCCACGCGTTCCCGAAGTGTCGGAATCGTTTCTCTGTCGGTAAACCTCATTAAAAGGTCGGCGCGGAATTGTTTTTTTTCAACCATATCATCCAAATCACGGTTGGTAGCTGCTACCACAAGTGTGGGGCAATAGAAAGGATCTCCCTGCCATCCTCGCGGTCGGACGTGGTAATCATCCAGATAAGCGAGCAGTTTCGCCTGAATAATGTCATTTGCCTCTCCAATTTCATCCAGGAAAACAACCCTACCGACATTTTCTAAAAGAAGTCCGTGATCTCCGCTTTCCCTTCCTCCTGTGTATGCTCCTTTTACATAACCGAAAAGAGCGTATTCAAACATATCTTCTTTATTCAAATACTCTGGAATGACAATCCGTACCGGGCGTTCGCCGGGATTGTTTTGGAGATACCGCGCAATCAAGGTTTTGCCAACACCTGTTTTTCCATAGAGCAACAAACGAGGCAGGTCTGAGCATGATATTTTTGGAACGACAGCCTCATTAACGCTTGAAGCCTTCTTTCCATCACCGATACATTTGTCGATTTCACCCTCGTGTTTTAAACCGCCCTGTTCGCGATTTCAACCGGGCGGACCGCAGTCACCGGAGGGTTTACCGAGACTCCGTTCCTCGATATGCCACTCCTGCCTGTCACATCTGAAAACGTAG
>WRJH01000008.1 GCA_009782315.1 Alphaproteobacteria bacterium | reverse complement strand
TACGATCACCAAGTCAAAGTGAATTTGATTTTTCACTTTGGTATATCAACATCCGTTTCCAACGTCGCTTTTACCCGCGAGTCAATGGGACCAATTATATCGACTATAACTTGCCCGATGTTCTGCATATCGACGCCCGACCATTCTTCCGTAACACTGCCATTGGACCCGACACTGCATACGGCGGTAAAATTGCGAAGGCTGGATTTTGAATTTTTCAGCGCGTCTATCCGTTGGTTGCAGTCGCCCTTGGTGGCAGCACTTGCACCGGACGAAACTGCCGCCGCTGTTGTCGCCGTGGGCCGTTCCGCCAATTGCGCGTTCGCTGTGGACATTACCGCCAGCATGGCGCCGGTTATTATCAAAGTTTTTTTCATGGTTTGCTCCTTTTTTGGTTGGTTAAAATGTAAATTTATTTTTATCAGAAAGTAAAACCGAATGTTGCCCGCCCGCCCCCGTTCTTAGTATCGATTTCCAACGAAAGAGAGAATCTGCCGCCGGAATTGTTGATGGTATTTTCATCAACGATATCTGTTATGGCCTGCCCGATGTTCTGCATATCTATACCAGACCATTCTTGTATTGTCCTTCCCGAAGTGTCCATGCGGCATTGACCGGTAACATTACGAAGAGAAGATTTGTTTTTCGCCAAATTTAACGTATTTTGACAGGCGCCCATGTCCCAGTTGGCCTTGACCGATTGATTTGCGGACGGCGTGCCCCGCGATGCCAGTTGCGCGTTCGCGGCGGATATTACCGCCAAGAACGCGCCGGTTATTATTAATGTTTTTTTCATAAGGTTCTCCTTTTGGTTTATTGTAGGGGCGCAATATCTTGCGCCCCATTAAAGGGCGCGAATACGCGCCCCTACGCGACAAAACCCCGTGCCATTACGGCACGGGGTTTTGCTCGATTCGGATACAATAACATGCAACGGGTTACATGTGTGTGTGTGTGTGTGTGTGTGTGTGTGTGTAGGTTTCTGCGGGTTCCAGCGTGTAGGGGCGCATAATTGCGCCCTTTTGTTGGGCGCGAATACGCGCCCCTACATTTACAAAGTCATCAATCACAATTCTCATATGGGGATTATATCATAAAATACGGTTCGATAAAAAATAAAAAAGTGAATAAATCACCCAAACCGTCATTGCGAGGAAGGATTAGCGTATGAGCCGCCTGGCGGCGAAAAGATAATCCTGACGCGGCAATCCAGTTAATAGAGTGCGCCCGCTTTTGCGGGCGCGACAATTTGACTGGATTGCTTCGGCGTCGCTACACACTTTCGTGTTACGCGACTTCTCGCAATGACGGGGAAAGTTTTGGGGCGAATAATATTCGCCCCTATCTCCTATCTCCTATCACCCGGAATAATAAAACGCCGCGAATGCGGCGTTTTATTATTCGGCGACCTCGTCGTCTTCGTCCGACGGGCCGGTTGTCATCTCTTCCGCTATGCCTGCGGACCTGGCCATTATTGCGGTCAGTAATTCCTGCTGCGCGGCCTCGTTGTTTTTCAACCATTCGCGCGCGTTGGCTTCGCCCTGGCCTATTCTTTCGGAATTGTACGAATAAAACGAACCCGCTTTTTCAATCAGGCCAAATTTAACGCCCATATCCAGAATTTCCGACGTGCGCGAAACGCCCTCGCCGTACATGATTTTGAAATCGACGGTGCGGAAAGGCGGCGCGACTTTGTTCTTTACGACCTTTACGCGCGTTTCGTTTCCAACGACATCCTCTTTATCCTTTATCGCGCCGGTGCGGCGGATATCCAAACGAACGGACGCATAGAATTTAAGCGCGTTTCCGCCGGACGTTGTTTCGGGATTTCCAAACATCACGCCGATTTTCATACGAATTTGATTGATGAATATCAACAGAGTGTTGGAACGCGAAACGCTGCCGGCCAATTTTTTCAAAGACATCGACATCAGGCGCGCGGTGGTGCCGACATGGGTGTCGCCCATGTTTCCTTCCAACTCATTTTTAGTGACCAGCGCCGCGACCGAATCGACAACGACAACATCGACCGCGCCGGATTTAATCAGGGTGTCAGCGATTTCCAGCGCCTGTTCGCCGGATTCCGGTTGGGAAATAATCACATCCTGGACATTGACGCCCAATTTTTTCATATACGACGGGTCCAGCGCGTTTTCCACATCGATATACGCGCACGTTCCGCCTTTCTTTTGCGCTTCGGCGCATGCGTGCAATGCCAGCGTCGTTTTACCCGACGATTCCGGCCCGTATATTTCGATTATGCGGCCGCGCGGATATCCGCCGATGCCAAGAGCAATGTCCAGGCCCAGCGACCCGGTCGATATAGCCTCTATATTCTGGACCGCGCCGTCGCCCATGGACATAATCGCGTCCTTGCCGAATTCTTTCTTAATCTGGGCCAATGCCGATTCCAGCGCGGCGTTTTTCGAGGCGCCCGATGCGACGATTTTTTCTTCTGTCTTTTTTGCCATAAAATTCTCCTTTTTTCTGCCTGAACGATAGCAACTTATGGAACTTTTATCAACGGGTATTTTGCTGTTTTTTTATAGGCATCAGGACGAACAGTCCGGCCAGAACACCAATAATTCCGGTCAGAATCCAAACCGAGCCGGTGGTTCCGAAAAACATAATCATCCATGCGCCGATGGCGGGAAGGATAAACCGCGGCAGACGGTTGACGGTTTTGAATATTCCGAAAAACCGCTCCCGGTCCTTGCCGGTTTTCGCCGCGTCAAAAAAGAATATATCGGTCAGCGGCTCTATCAACGCCCCCGAAATCTGCCACAGTATGAATATGGCCAGCAAAGTCTTTCCGGTTGCAAACGACGCCCAGAATGAAAATCCCGCGAATGTCAAAAATCCAATCATGACCCAAACCCTTATGCCGGTTTTTTTCGCCAGGCGGCCCAGCGGTTCCGACAAAACGATATACGGAATTATGCCCGCCGTCAAAATCCAACCAAGGGTGCTTTTATCGAATCCCGCCTCTATCACCATAATCGGAACATACAAAAGGCGCAGCGACACTATCGCATACTGACCGAAATTTATCAGATACGCGCGCGTCAAATCGCGGCGCTTGAAATACGCTATTGTCGTTTTCCAAATGGATTTCATGGTTTTTTTCGGACTTATCTTTGGAATTTTCTTTTCCGGCTGGATAATCTTGAACCATCTGAAATAGCCCAGCGCAAGAATGTTAAGCGCTGCGATTACAAAAAACGGAGTGCGGATTCCGAATCGGCCCGCCAAATACATGGCCAAAACCGGCGCCAGCAACGCGCCCGTATTCAGCCACAAAACATACCGGCCGTTCAATTTTTCCATGCCGACGCCCTTTGAAAAATCCGCCATGAAAAGCGATATAAGGGAACTTATCAGCATCCACGGCACGGCGGACGCGAAATCCAGCGCGATAAAAGTCGCAGGTCTAATGGAAAACGCCATCATGAAATACATGACGGATACGGCGATAAGACAGATGTCTAAAAGTCTTGTCTTGCTGGCAAATTTCAACATCTCGCCGGAAAGTAATGTAATAACCATATAGAACATGTAATACACGGACGAATATATGCCGACGGTCGCGGAATTGTGAAAAATGTCCAGCAGGACCAGCGCCCAAACGGCGTTGATTATCCCGTCGCTGAACCCCTTAAAAATACCCAGGTTCGCAAACGAAAACCCGGATACTCTTTTATGCATTGAAATGTATTTATCGGCCATATAAAACCTGCGGTTTTTAACTAACAACTAATAACTAAGAACTAACAACCGTACCAGATTCAATTGTCTATTATAGTGGACAATCTTTATTCATGGTTGTCCATTATAATGGGCAAGTTATATTAACGTTTGTCTACTATAGTAGACATCCTATATTAATTGTTGTCTATTATAGTAGACAGTTGATACCCCGGTTATTTAGTTTTTAGTTTTTAGTTGTTAGTTGTTAGTTATTAGTTTTTAGTTGTTAGTTTGTTATAAATCTTATCACCCGTTAAAATCTTTGCCGCGATGGCCTGGGACACGGCGTCTTCGTCCGCGCCGGATTTTATAGCGGGACAGCCCTTGCGTATTTCGGCCGCGTCAATATCCCGGCCGTTGAAATCGCGCGCGGAAAAATCCCCGTTTATTATGTTCACAAAGAACGCGCTCTGCTGCTGGGTGCTGCGTATGTTGGAAAGGCATACTATCGGGAACACTCCGCGGCCGTCTATATCGCGGCCAAGATTTGTCTTTATCTTGCGGTTCAAAACCTCCAACTGGCCGCCGTCCCGCAAATCCAGGCGTGTGGCGATGCGCGCGCGGCCGGCGGTCGGCGTTCCGATTAACGCACCGCGCCCGTGTTCGTGGAACGCCGCGGCGATTGCCTCTGCCGTGCCGGCCGTCGCGCCGGAAAGGGCGACAACAACCGGAACGTTTGTGACAGCCGCGCCGCCCGGTATTATTTCCGTTTCATCCTTTGCCGTTTCCACTATGCGGAATATCGGGACGGGCCCCATGAACATGCCGGCGATTTTCGCCGCCGCGCGTTCGTCGTCGCCGTGCGCCGCGCGCAGGTCCAGGATGATTCCGGTCGGCGAATATTTCGAAAGCGCCTCTCCTATTATCGTCGCCGAATTATCGCTGACCTTGCCGACTATTATTTCAAGTATTCCGCTGCCTTCCATATCTTTCCAAACGATGTCGGTGTCCGCGATTACGACCGACGCCCGGCGCAGCGTAACGGCGCGCACGCCCGATTCGGACCCGACCGACAGGCGCAAGGTTCCTGCGTTGAATCCGGAAAGCGCGGCGGCTATTTCGCCCTCTGCCATATCCGGCAGTTTGTTTCCGTTGATTTCGAATATCAAATCGCCGCTTTGAATTCCAGACGCGGCGGCGGGCGATTCGTTATATACGCCCGTAATGCGGAAATTTCCGCGCTCGTCTATAATTCCTTCGATTCCGACGGACGTCAAAAGACGGCCGTTTTCCAACTTTTCGGCCCTTTTCGAATATATATAGCGTCCGTCTTCGTCAACGCTGCGAAGCAGCGCGCGGACGACCGCGGCGCGCAGTTCGTCTTCCGACATGGCGGCAAGCTGCGGCACATGTTCCCGCAACCGCATGATTATCGCCGCGGTTATTTCGCCGTACGCCTGCCAATCGCGGTCGCGCGGTTTGGGCCAGTTTCCGACTATTGTGTCCCGCCACACCAATACGACGCGCCTGTCCGTGACGGCGATATGCGCGTCCGGGTCGATTTGTTCCAGCGATTCGACGGCTATGCGTATGTCGCGCCCCGCCCATTTCACGGAATCAAGCTTTTCATATATTTCGGTAAAATTTGCCGACAGGTCCGTTGCCTGCGCCACGCTTTGCGTGCAAAGCACGCAAAGAGAGCATAGAGCATAGAGCATAGAGCACAGGTATTTTGAACGAATCGAAAATTTGTTTTTTAATCTCAACATTGTCCCTACTCCCTCTATGCTCTATTATCTATGCTCTATGCCCTATTTATCTTCCCTTACGTTGAAATTCAAAATCAGCGCGTTCGATATGAACATCGACGTCGCGGTGCCCAGTATTATCCCGAACAGCATGGCGATTGAAAAGTCGCGCAGCACGGCACCGCCGAACAGATAAAGCCCGACCATGGCCAGCGCGGTCGTAACGGACGTTATTATCGTGCGGCCCAGCATTTCGTTGATGGACAAATCGACCAGATCCGTCATCGGCATCTTGTGGTATTTTTTCGTATTTTCCTGTATTCGGTCGTAATTCACGATTTTATCGTTCGTGGAATACCCGATGACCATCAGTATGATGGCAATGGCCGTCTGGTTGAATTCCAGGCCTGCGGCGGAAAAGAATCCGAACATTATTATAAAATCCAAAATCAGCGTGACAAACGCGCCGATGGCGTATCCGCTGCGGTATCTTATCCATATATAGACGGCCATCAGCACGAACGCGAATATGGTCGCCATGATTCCGCCGCGGATTAATTCGCCGCCGATTTTTGGTCCCACCACCTGCATGTTTTCGTAACCGACGCGGTCGCCCAGCGCTTCTTTTATTTCTCTTACCGCTTCCTGCTGCTGCGCCTCGGTCGCGTCTTTGGAAAGGCCGACACGGACGATTATCCGCCCGGTGTCCTTCATTTCCTGTAATTCGGGCGAAAACGCGGCCAAATCCTGGCGCATTCTATCGATTGTGTAATCGGCGTTTTTCGGCGCGATTTCCATGGAAATTCCGCCGGCGAAATCTATCCCGTAATTAAGGCCGCGAAAAGCCAGTGACAAAACCGAAAGCGCGACCATCGCCGACACTATGGCGTACGACAATCTGCGATATTTCATAAATTTGAATTGCATGTTAAAAACTCCGTTTTCAGTCTAAAGTCGCAAGTCCAGAGTCTATAGACTTTCGACTCGCGACTATCGACTATCTAATCTTCACAAACCCGATTTTTTTGTTTTTGCCGTTCATGTACAAATCGATAATCGTCCGCGAAAGCAGAACGCAAGTGAACAGCGTGGTCAGGATTCCGATGGACAAAGTGACGGCGAATCCGCGTATCGGCCCGGCCCCGAATTGGAAAAGAACAAGTGCGCATATCAGCGTGGTCAGGTTCGCGTCCAGAACGGTTTTCAGCGCGCGGTCAAACCCGGCGTCAATTGCCCGCAATGGGCTTGACCCGCCGCGCAACTCCTCTCGCAATCGTTCGAATTGCAGAACGTTGGCGTCGACCGCCATACCCATGGTCAGCGCAATACCGGCAATACCCGGCAATGTCATGGTCGCGCCAAGCAGCGCGGACACGCCGACAATCATCATCATATTGACCATCAGGGAGATATTGGCGATAAGCCCGAAACCACGGTAAACGGCCAGCATGAACATCATGACGAATATGACGCCTATGATTGCGCCCGCGCTCCCTGCGCGAATCGTATCCGCGCCCAGGCCCGCGCCCACGGTGCGTTCCTCTATGACGGAAAGCGGCGCGGGCAATGCGCCGCTGCGCAAAAGCACGGCCAAATCTTTTGCCGACTGCACGGTAAAGTTTCCGGAAATCTGGCCGCGTCCGCCCAGAATCGGTTCGCGTATCACCGGCGCGGACAATACTTTGCCGTCAAGGACTATCGCGAATCTTTCGTTAACGTGTTCCGTGGTCAGGCGCGCGAACCGGCGTGCGCCGACGGAATCGAACACCTGGGTCACGACCGGCATGTTGTTCTGGTCGAACGAGGCTTGCGAATCGACCAGCGCTTCGCCCGAAACTTCCACCCGCGTGTATACCGGCAAAAGCTGCGTCTCGTCGTCTATCAGCGGCATGAATTCGGTGCCGGACGGCGGGCGGCCGGACGCCATCTGTTCGCGCGACACGTTTTCGTTGACCAGATGGAAAGTCATTTTCGCGGTCTGCCCGATAAGTTCCTTTATGCGTTCCGGATTGTCCACGCCGGGCAGCTGGACCATTATGTACCGGCCCCCTTGCGTGTTAATCGACGGTTCGCGCGTGCCCAGCGCGTCTATGCGCCGGCGCACGATTTCGACGGACCTGTTCAGCGCGTCGTCCACCATCTTTGCCTTTTGCCGTTCGGAATAAGATACCGTCAAAGTGCTGCCGGCCGCCGTTATGTCGACCGAATCGCCGAATTCGGAACGCAGGCGCCCGCGCGCCTTTGACACTTCGGCCGGGTCGCGTATTACGACGGATACGGACGCCCCCTGCATGCGCAGGTCGGAAAACCGGACCAGTCCCTTGTCGCGCGAGAGCAGCGCCGCGCGCGTGGTATCGTACAGCTGGACCGTCTTTTCCCTGAACATGACGTCGGTGTCGACTTCCAGCAGCATCTGCGCGCCGCCCTTTAAATCAAGCCCCAGGTTTATCGGCTGTATGAACGACGGAAAGTGCTTTGCCGCGTTCGGAAAGAAAGTCGGCACCGCCAAAAGACAGCCAAACATCGCCGTGAATATGATAATGAATTTTTTTAACATGTCTTGTCCTGTTTATTCGATATTCGCCACGGCGCTGCGCGGTATTTTGACAACGACGCCCTTGGCGATTTCGACCTCTAAATCCTTGTCGTCGATTTTTTTGACGACGCCGTATATTCCGCCGGCCATCAGTATCTTGCTGCCCACGGTCAGTTTGGAAAGCATATCCCTGTATTCTTTCATCTTTCTTTTATTGGGCAGAATCATCATGAAATATATTACCCCGAACATTGCGGCGCAAAACAGCAGCATGTTCATAACGTCGCCCTGGGGGGCGGCCGCGGCGTCTGTAACCTTGTCGATGACTTCCATCGTTTTCTCCTTTTTTATATGTGAATTTATAGTAAAAAAACGGCGAAAGCACAAGGGAAAAATTATGAATCAAACCCTTTCAAACCGCCCGTCCAGTTCGCTGATCCGGATTATTTTATAGACCGGCCGGCCGTGGTTGCACTGTCCCGCGCGTTCGGTTTTTTCGATGTCGCGAAGCAGCGCGTCCATCTGCGCCACATCCAATTTTTGTCCCGCGCGGACGGAATGGTGGCAAGCATGGTTCGCCAGTTTCAAATGCAGCCTTTCGGAAAGTTTCGACGAATGTCCGTGCGCCATAACCTCTGCCGCGATATCGCGCAAAACCTGTTCGAAATCCATGTCCCAATCGGCCGGCTTTTCGTAAACCGCGACCGCGTCTTCGCCGAATTCGGAAATTTTCAAACCCGAAGATTCCAGCTCTGCCCCTATCTCGCCAAGGCTTTGAACCTCTTCCGGTTTTAATTTTATAACAATCGGCGAAAGCAGAACTTGAGTTTTTATTTCGCGATTTCTTAACTTTTCATAAACGATTCTTTCATGCGCGGCATGCTGGTCGACGATGACCAGACCGTTCGCCGATTCCGCCAGAATATATTTGTTTCCAATCTGTCCGATAACGCGTCCCAGCGGACAGGCCGCGATTTCGGATTTATGATTTATGATTTCCGATTTTTTATCATCAAAATCAAATCTTCTTTCCGGTTCACAGACTTTAATGACAGCGTTGTTAACATCAAAATGCTGTACCGCAGGCTGTCTCCATAACTCCACTCCATGCTCTATGCTCTCTGCTCTATTCTCTATGCTCTGCTTTGCCAAAGGCAAAGCAATCGCATCCCTTAACGTCCTGATAATAAACGACCGCACGCGCGCGGGTTCCAGAAAATGCACCTCTGTCTTGGCCGGACTGACGTTGACGTCGACTTCGCGTGCGGGCAATTCCAGGTACAGCGCGCAAAGCGGAAATTCCCGCGCGCTCATCACGTCCATATATGCGGCGCGCAGCGCCCCTACCAGAACCTTGTCCTTTACGGGACGGCCGTTTACGAACAGATATTGGTCGACGCTTGACGCGCGGCGCAAAGTCGGCGTGGAAACAAATCCGGAAAGCTTCAATCCTTGCGATTCGTTTTCTATCTCTATCATTCGCCCGCGGACGTCTTCGCCCATTACCGCGACTATGCGTTCGACAAAAGGTTGGCCCTTTGGAAACCGCCATTTGTTGTTCAATATGAACCCGGCATCCGGCCGCGCGCACGCCAGTCTTTTGACGATTTCGACAATGCCTGTCATTTCCGCGCGGTCGGCGCGCAGGAATTTCAACCGCGCCGGGGTTTTGGAAAACAGGTTCTCTACGCGAACCCGCGTGCCCGCCTCCCATGCGGACGGTTTTATTTCACCGGTGGAACAGTCCATCTGCAAACCGCCCGACCCGTCGTTCGTATCGACCGTCATATCGCTGACGCTTGCGATACTTGGCAAGGCTTCGCCGCGAAAACCCATAAACCCGATGGCAAGCAAATCGTCGTCGGGCAGTTTGCTGGTGGCGTGCCTTTGAATGCATTTTTCCAAATCCGCTTTTCCCATTCCGGACCCGTTGTCGACAATATTGATAAGCGTCCGTCCGCCGTCCGTTATATCTATGACAATCTGGTCGGCGCCGGCGTCAAGGGCGTTTTCGACCAATTCCTTTACCACGCTTGCGGGGCGTTCCACCACTTCGCCCGCGGCGATTTGGTCTATCAGGTTATCTGGCAGAATGCGGACCGTCATTTGAATATCACTTCCAGTATTTCGTATTCCCTGTCGCCGCCGGGCGTCCTGACCACGCATGTGTCGCCCCGGCATTTGCCGACCAGCGCGCGTCCGAACGGACTGGTGCATGCGACGATATTTTTGCCGTCCGCCTCTATATCGGACAGAATCTGGCATCGCATTTTGTTACCGTCGTCGTCCTCTACGACGACATGCGCGCCGAACATAATGCGGTCGCCGGAAAGGTTGCCCGTATCGATAATCTGGGCGTTGCCTATGACGTCCTCTAAATACCTTATGCGGGCGTCTATATGGCGCTGGCGTTCGCGCGCGCTTGAATATTCCGCATTTTCGGAAAGGTCGCCCAATTCGCGCGCGGTCTGCACGGCGGCCAGTATGGCCGGCCGGTCTGTTTCCTGCAGCTGTTTTAATTCTTTGGCCAGGGCGTCGAACCCTGCGCGTGAAATCGCCTTTTTATCCATATTATAAAATCCTTAACGTTTGCATTTGACGCTTTTTCCCATTATAATGGGGAAATTATGCAAATAAAGCCAAAAATTTTGACCCGGTTTTTAATGCGCCGATGGATTTCCGGCCTGTTTTTGGTACTTTTGATAGTATGCGGGGTGATATTTTCGATAACATTCATCGAAAAGATGCCGTCGGCGCCGTCAACCCTTGGCGCGCTTTGGACCAGCTGGGTTTTGCTTTTGCAATATATTCCGCTGTTTCTGCCGCTGGCGGCGTTTATGGGAACGCTGGTCGCGACATACAACCTGACCCGTTCGTCCGAAAGCGTTATTATTTCCGGCGCCGGACTGTCGCCGTATCAAAGTTCCAAACCTTTTTTAATAGCGGCGTTTCTGGTCGGGCTGTTCGCGTCGGGCGCGATGAACCCTTACGCCGTCGCGGTCGCGCACAAGGATAATTCCCAAGATTACATGGAACTGACCGACGGGGCTATATGGCTGCGCGAAACGGTCGGGTCCGACACGTTCACCATGCGCGCGACCGGAATGCGGCGCGGCGAAAACGACAGCTTGATATTTACAGAGGCATCCGGATTCATTCTGGATTCCGAATCGAAATTCGTGTCCAGAATAGAGACGGACGGCATAATGCTTTCAGACAGCGGCTTTTCGGCGAAAAACGTCACCATATTCATGCCCGACGGCCAGCCAGAGGCGCGCGCCGGTTGGCGGCTTGCATCGCTGATGACGCCGGGAAGCGTTCTGGAAAGACATCTGAAACCGGCCCAGGTTTCAATATGGAAACTGCCCGGATTCATAAAGAACATGAACAAGATGGGATTGAATTCGCGCGGTCACCGGATACAGCTGTGGACCTTGCTTTTCCTGCCCTTGACGCTTGTCGCCATGGCGACTTTGGGCGTTGCCTTTTCACAGACGCGCCAGCGGCGCAATTTCCGATTCGGTCCTAAATTCAGCGCCGGGATACTGACATGCTTCATACTCTATTTCATAATCAACGTGTTCGGGGCGCTGGGGGTCAGCGGGGCGCTTCCGACATTGCTTGCCGTGCTTGCGCCGCCTTTGATTGTTTTGTTCGGCGCCGCCATATTCATAGTGTCGTTTGATACGATATAATCGTAAAGCGTAAGGCGTGAAGCGTGAAACGAAAACAATAAACAAGGAAAATCGAATGCCTATAAAAAAGAAAAACACAACCAGAAACACTATAATAATACTCGCAATACTTGCAGTCTTCATCGCATTGCTGTTTATATATTTCGAACCGAATCAACATTTGACAGAGGTTGTTCTGTTTCCATAGCCATACGGACTGCGGATAACGGACCTGCGGATAACGAATGAATTACATCGACATTTTCTTGGAATCGCTTGTCGCCGAAAAAGGCCGCGCGGCCAAAACCGTCGACGCGTACCGTTCGGATTTGGAACTGGCGGCGGAACAGATTGGCGACCTGTCAAAGGCCGGCGGCGATGCGGTCCAGAATTATCTTGCCGCCCTATCCGCCCAAGGGATTGGCGCCGCAACCATCGCGCGCAAGACGTCCGCGTTTCGTCAGTTTTATAAATTCCTGCGGCTTGAAAAAATCATATCGAAAAATCCGGCGGCGTCTTTGGAATTGCCCAAACTGTCGAAACCGATTCCAAAATATCTGACAAGCGATGAAATAGAATCGTTAATTTCCAGCGCCGGCGATTTTCGAAACACCGTCCGCATGCGGGCCATGTTTGAATTGATGTACGCGGCGGGCCTGCGCGTTTCAGAATTGTGCGAATTGCAGGTTGCCCAGGTGCTTGGCGACAAACTTCTTGTGCGCGGCAAAGGCGCCAAAGAACGCATGGTGCCGGTTCACGAAACCGCAATAAAGGCATTGAACGAATATATGAAAATCCGCAACAGTTTTATCACGCCAAAAGCCGCGGCGAAGCGAAGCGAAGACGGGTCACGCTATGTCTTTCCCGGCCCGGGCAAAGACGGCCACATCACCCGGTTCGGTTTTTTCAAGATGATAAAAAAATGCGCCGTCTCTGCGGGCATATCTCCCGAGAGGGTCGGCCCGCACGTCCTGCGCCATTCGTTCGCGTCGCACTTGCTTTCCGGCGGCGCGAACCTGCGCGCGATTCAGGCAATGCTGGGACACGAAGACATCGCGACGACGCAAATATACACCCATGTCCTGCCGGACGCTTTGGTCGACGCGGTAATGACACACCACCCATTGGCAAAAAATGATTAAAAAATGCGATTTTAACAATTGTGACAAGGCCGGCGTTTGTCGGGCGCCTAAAACGCGCGATTTGAAAGAATATTATTTTTTCTGCAAAGAGCACGCCGCGGAATATAACAAGAATTGGAACTTTTACCAGGGCATGTCGAACGACGAGATAGAGGCGGAATGGGAACGCCAGGTATTCGGCGCGCCGCTGAAAGATAAAGCACAGGCGAGTGCGGAAACAACGGATTACATCAATTTTTTGAACGACTTTATTCATGGCCGCGGCAATTTCGACCGCATGCCGAAAAAGCCGCGCCCAACCGGCGCGATTACGGCGGCACTGAAAACGCTGGAACTGCCGCCGACGGCAACATTGAAAGACGTCCGCGCGGCGTACCGGCGGCTTGCCAAACTGTACCATCCGGACACCGCCAAAAAATTGAACGCGAAATCGGCGGCGGAAAAATTCGCGGGACTTTCGGCGGCGTATAAAACTTTGGAAAAGCATTTCAAATAATCGTCGGAAAAGTCGGGCTGTGAACCAACAGGTTGGACAAAGCCCGACAGTCATTTTCCGATACCGACCTTTTACAACCGGTATTTTTATCTTACAATATATTAAAATTTTCGCGCACAAGAACCGGTTCCTATTTACGGTTTGTGATTTATAATTTATTGTTTTATTGAACTAACTTTCGCCACTGGTCCAAATCGGATTTTGATATATTGTGCCGACTGCGCGGTTTTGCGGGGGCGTAGTGTATCCGGTATACATGAGTCCCCCGCAAAACCGCGCACCGCGGACCGATAGGCAAAACGAAGGGAAAAATTATGCAAAAATTACCATATATAAGGATAACCAAAGACGGCCCGTACATGCTGTACGGCGGGACACGTATTTCTGAAAAAATAATCCTTACCGACGAAAACGGAATATCCATAAAATACGGCGACGGGAAAACTTTTGAAATCAAATCCGACCCGGTGGCATTGTGCCGATGTGGCAAATCCAAAAACGCGCCCTTTTGCGATGGCAGTCACGCGGCGGCAAAATTCGACGGAACGGAAACGGCGCCGTTCGAACCCATTATGCGACAGGATACGGCCGAAGTTATAAAGGGCCCACAGCAATCGTTGCTGGACAACCAGCGTTATTGCGCGTTCGCGCGGTTTTGCGACCGCGGCGGGCGGATATGGAATCTGGTCATGCAGGGCGGTGACGCGGCGAACGAATTGGCGGCCCAGGAAGCAAACCTGTGCCCCGCCGGCCGCTTACTCATGTTCACGAACGACGGCACATTGATGGAAGAAGAATCGGCGGCGCAAGTCCATACTATCGAAGACGACGGTTTGAAAATATCGGGGCCGCTTTGGATACGCGGCGGAATCCGCGTCGAATCGGCGGATGGCAAATCGTACGAAGTGCGCCAAAAACAGACATTGTGTCGTTGCGGCGCATCGGGAAATAAACCGTTCTGCAACGGCGCGCATGCAAGTTTGCGTTGGAAAGCGAATACAAAGAAAGACTAAACCGTTATCCAATAATACCGGCTGCCGTCTTCGATTTTTTCCAGAATTCCGCCATTGCGTTCGATTGTTTTGTAACTTGCGGCATTATCCGCGTCGGTGGTCAGCAAGACTTTCTCGATGCCCATAGCTTTTGCATGTTTCAAAGTTTCGGCAAGCATTATATTCGCATAACCTTTACCGCGATGTTCCGGCGCAATGCGATATCCAATGTGTCCGCCGTGATTTTCCAACGCCGGCGTCAGATAATGCCGCATCTTGCTGTTGCCAACTGGAACATCATCAATAAATAAGATAAAAAAAGTGTTTGGAACAAGCCCTTCTGGCAATCCGACGCCTTTGGAATAATCTATCTGTTTTTTTACCCATTCGGCAAATTCGGATTCAGACAAACCCGCTGCGCTGTTTTTAAGTCCATTTTCATCAGCCGGCATGACCATAAAATAATCATAAACCGATTGCGGTTCGTTTAATTGCAATTCCCGTAATTCTATCTTCATGTCTTATCCTTTACAGGCGTCCGCCGTCCGCGACAATCACCGCGCCATTTATATAGCTTGCGTCGTCGCCGGCCAGAAACCTGATTATTTTTGCAATCTCGTCCGGTACGGCAATTCTTTTCAGACAAACTTTTTCCATTTCTCCCGCCAGATAGTCCGCGGACAAATCTTTGTTGAAATCCGTATCGACCCATCCAGGCGCGACGGCATTAACCCGAACATGCGGGGCGAATTGAACCGCCAAAGTTTTCGTTATATTTATAGCGCCCGCCTTTGACGCGTCGTAATCGATTGAAAAAGGCGACACCGCATCGATTCCGTTGGTGGACGATATGTTGATAATATTGCCGCCGCCGTTTTCGACCATGTGTTCGCCGACAATCTGCGAAAGCCGGAACATGCCGAACAGGTTGGTCGCAAACGTTTCCGTCCAATCGGCCAGCGTTCTGTCCCCGAAATCCTTGTCTATCGCTATTCCGGCATTATTTACCAGAACGTCTATTTTTCCGAATTCATTTATCGCGGCGGCGGCCAAGTCTTTCGCCTGGACCTCTACCCCGATATCCGCAGAGACCGCAATCGCGCGAACCTTGTATTCCGATTCCAAAATACTTTTCAATTCATTCAACAGTCCCGTACTTTCCGCGTCCGGCAAATCGTCGATAATGACATTCGCGCCCAAACGCGCAAATTCCAAAGCGGCCTGGCGACCTATTCCGCGCGCCGCGCCGGTAATTAAAACTGTTTTGTTTTTCATCTACTTTCCTTTTATTTTCCAAGACACAACTGCCCGAATACAGAGTCCATAACTTCGTCTGCCCCTATGATTCCCAGGGTTTGACCGATTTTATCCGAAGCGATTCGGACATGTTCCGCAAAGATTTCATGACCCGTTCCGTGTGCGGCAACCGCCGATTTTAATTCGGCCGCCGCCTGTTCCAACAAACCTTTTGTCCTCTCGTTCACGACGACTTCCGATTCGGCGTTGTCCAACCGCGCATGCACTTCATGTTTTATTATTTCCAACAATTTTGGAATACCTTCGCCGGTCAACGCGGATACTCGCATGGGGCAATTACTCCCCCCTTGGGGGGAGTCGGCGGCCGCGCCGCCGGTGGGGGGCATAATGTCACATTTATTATAGATTACGATTTCATTGTTTTGTTTTCCCCCCACCGCATCATGGCTTGCGCCATTCTGCGACTCCTCCCACTGGGGAGAGTTATCATCACAAACTCTAATGACAAGGTCGGCATTTTCAATCTCGGCATGCGTTCTTTCGATTCCCAGGTTTTCAACCACGTCGTCCGTTTCGCGAAGTCCCGCGGTGTCAAGAATCCGCACCAGATATCCATCGATATCAATTTCGGCGGATACGACATCGCGAGTAGTCCCCGGCACGTCGGATACAATCGCCCGCGATTCGCCGATAAGGCGGTTGAACAGACTGGATTTCCCCGCGTTAACCGGCCCGACAATTGCGATATTGAAACCGGACCGGACGGCGCGCGCCGCACCCGCCCGCGCCAACGCGGCCGCGATTTCGTCATGCAAGCTCTGCGTCCGCGCCAATAATATTTCGCCGATATTTGCGGGCAATTCGTCCGCGGGATAGTCCAACATGGCGGCGGCATACGCCGCTATGTCGACCATTTCCGCGCGCCAGCGCATGTATACCGCACTGTCAGCACCCGCAGCGGCACGCAATGCCGCGCGCCGTTGCCGTTCCGTACGCGAATCTATCAGCGCGGCCAGACCGTCGACGGCAACCAAATCCATTTTGTTATTATCAAAAGCCCGCCGCGCAAATTCGCCGGGATTTGCCATACGCGCACCCATCGCACGCAGGCAATCAAATAACTTCTGAATAACCGCATCCGACCCATGGGTATGGAATTCTATGACGTCTTCGCCGGTGAACGAATTCGGGCCTTGAAAATAAATAACAATCGCCCGGTCGATAATTTCGCCCGCATCATCTTTCAAATCCGCCAATGTCGCAATCCGATTTCTGATTTCTGATTTCTGATTTCTGATTTTTTTCAACAAACCGGATAAATCGCGACCGCTGACGCGCACGACGGCGACGCCCGCCCTACCCATGCCCGACGATAATGCAAAAATTGTATCGGTCACTTTGCGATTTCCTTTAACGCCAATTTCACCAGTTCCCCGGCGTCCGCTCCTAAATTTTCGCGGGATAATCTTTGGGCCATTTCGGCACAGTCCGCGCGCCTGTACCCCAATGATTCCAGGGCCGACAGCAAATCATGCAACGGCGCGGCGGCCCCACCCGCGGCGCCGATATCCGACGGCGCGGCTTTGCCTTTTAATTCCACGATAATTTTTTCTGCCATTTTTTTGCCGACGCCGGGCGCGGACGAAATGGTTTTTATATCGCCGGTCGCAATTGCCGACATTAATACGTCCGGTTTCAAAGTGGCAAGTATCGCCAGCGCAACTTTGGGCCCTACGCCAGACACGCCGGTCAGGCGGTTGAACAATTCCAACCCCGCCAAAGACGAAAACCCAAACAGCCGCAAAGAATCTTCACGCGCGATTGTTTCAATCCACAGCGTCGCGCCCGCGCCGGCGGTTAAAAATTCCGGTGTGTATACTTTGTATCCGACGCCGCCGACCATAACGATTACGAACCCGTCGCCGATGTGTTCAATTATGCCTTGCAATTTGCCTATCATTTGATAACCTCTTGGTCGAATTATAAATGCAAAATACCCAAAAGGCAAGATTATGTCCGGACATTCGAAATGGAGCACGATAAAACATAAAAAGGCGGCGACGGACGCGGCGCGCGCGGGCGTGTTTACGAAATTGGCGCGTGAAATCACGGTTGCGGCGAAACTGGGCGATCCGAATCCGGACAACAATCCGCGGCTGCGGGTTGCGGTTTTGAACGCGCGGAAAAATTCGATGCCGAACGATAATATAAAGCGGGCGATTGATAAAGCGGCGGATAAAAACACCGAAAATTTCGTGGCCGCAAGGTACGAAGGATACGGCCCCGGAAACGTTCCGATTATTGTAGAGGCTTTGACGGACAACCCGCGCCGGACGGTTCCGGACATCCGGGCGATATTCGCAAAAAGCGGCGGGGAAATGGGGGGCGAAAATTCCGTGTCGTTTATGTTTACGCGGGTGGGATTGATATTCTATCCCCTGACCGTGGCGACGTCCGAGGATGCAATGACAGAGGCGATAATGGACGCCGGCGCGGACGATTTGGAATCGTCGCCGGACGGTTACATAGTCAAAACGAAACCGGACGATTTCATGCCGGTGCAAAAGGCATTGTCGGACAAACTGGGTGAACCGGAACGGGCGGAATTGACATGGTTGCCGAACACGCCGCTTGATTTGGACGACGATACTATTTTGAAATTGGAAAAATTGACGGACGCGCTGGAAGACCACGACGACGTCCAGAAAGTAATAACCGCCGCGAATTAAAAACAGGGGCGAAACCGCCCCTGTTATTTAACTATTACTACAATTTCCCATTTGTGGATTTAATCTGCAGTATTCCACGTTCACGGCATTTTCCGCGCGAGATACTTCGCTGTACGCCGTGTCCCTTAATTTCTTTTGTGCATTTGTATCATTAGTAAGTCTATTAAGTTCGCTTTGCAATCTTTCTTTCTCGGTGTACCATTCATCCGATTGCTGTTGCGCAACCCTCTGTTCCTCTGCCGTATATGATTTTCTGAAACCAATCATACCCGTTTTGCCGTCTTTTGATGTTGCTATTTTGCTGAAATGAGCATGATTTTCCTTGGCCGTATTCAATTTTTTATTAGTATCCACGCGCAGGCCGTCCAATCTTTTGAATTCGGTGTTAAGTTCGTTATACCTGGCTTGCTTTGCATCACGCTCTGCCTTCAATTCGTTAAGTTTTCTTTCTTTGTCTATTTTCTTGTCAGCGCTTTCATCTTGTAGTCTTGCTTGCCTTTTTGCCTCCATTTCATGCCGGGTCATCGGTCTGCATATGTTTTCTTCGCATACTACGTCGCCCGCACCAGAATCCGACGCACTATTTATAATATCAGCGTTTGCACCAGATACGGACGGCGCCGCTGAACGTACGCATTCGCTGTCTTCGCCGCCTGCGCGCTCATAACCATCGATACATTTGCACCCGGATTTATAAGTGCCCATGTCTATCCATGTAAGATTGCCCCCACTACACCTACACGATGAATATTCATAATTCTCGCTTCCGTCCGCATGATATATGCTTGACCAACGTCCACCGGTTCTTTCACATTCATATTGTGATGCGCTTGCGCCGGACATGGCAAGAGCCGCCAGCATCCCAGCCATCATAAACATGTGTTTTATTTTCATGGTTTTCTCCTTACAGGTGCCTTACCAGACGGCGCGTACCAACACGCCATCCGGCTTTGGCTGCCATTGTCCCCGCGTTATTTATTTCTTTTCTATTTCTTTTTTCAAGTTTTCAATTTCAGTGTTCAGTGCATTCATCTTTTTCTGTTCGGCTTTAATCTGTGTATCAAACCCGTCAATTTCTGCTTGCAGTTTTTCTCTTTCGGCAAACCATTGGCTTGACTGTTCTTGCGCTTCTTTCTGCTCTGCCGCCGTATATGTTTTTCTGAAACCAACCATACCTGTCTTGCCATCGTTCGACGACGCTATTTTGGCAAAATAGCTGTGGTTTTCTTTGGCTTCGTTCAGTTTTTCATTTGTTTTTACGCGCTGCTCGTCCAGTCTTGCTATTTCTTTGATAATCGCGTCATGTTCGGATTGTTTAACCTTTAACAGTTCCATCTTTTCTTTTTTACCTTCATCGGTGGCGCTGCCGGTTTTTACGCCCGCTTTCTTTTCATCTTCTATTCTTTGCAGTCTTTGCGCTTCCATTTGCGCCGGTGTCATAAGCACGCATACGGGTTGGCCCGTTATTGCTTCGTCGCATACTTCTATCATTTCTTCCTGGGCATACGCGCCGGATATGGCGAATACCGCAAGCATAGCGCCCGTTATAAATATATTTTTCGTTTTCATGTTTTTTCCTTTTGGTTAGGTTTTGTTTTGGTTGATTTTTATTTAGCTACAATCATCGCGTTTGCCTGGCACGGTTATACTGAAATGCAGTTTGCATCCATTTATCATTATATCCGAACATCTTGTGCTGTCTTTATCATTACACAACTGTTCACAAGTCGTTTTTATTTCATCAATCTCCATGGGACAGTCTACTTCATCAGACTCACATATTAATTTTGGCGGAAAACAGTATCTTGCCGCCAAACTTTTTCTCTGCAAGTCCGGCAAATCCAATTTAGTCATTTCCCCCGGTTTTGTTGTCGTCCCCCTCCCTGTCGTCGTACTCGTCGTCGACTTTGTTGCGGCGTTGACCAGAACGGCGGCGGCAACACCAACCGCGGCGATGGTAAGGCCCTGGTTAACGCGCGCCTGTCCCTCGCCCTGTCTGTCTTCTACATTGCTGTACCCGCCGTCGAACCTTTCCGCCATGCGGCCCGCCGCATTATATGTCGTGCCGGTGCTGAACACCGCCTCTGCCTCTATCCCCGGCGTCATGCCCAGCGCCTGTTTGCCCTCTCTTACGCCCGCCGCCAATTCCATATATTCCGCGCGCATATCCACAAACTCCCGGGACGATTTGGGCGCGTTTCCGGGCGCGCCGACGGCAACCCTGGGTTGTCCGTCGATTTGGCAAGAAATGCTTTTCTCGAAACCCTGTATCTGGCGCAGCCAGTTTTCGTCGACCTTTGTCTGGGCCATGCCGGATCCGATATCCGCGCCGCCGATTCCAAGCCCCCCGACCAATAAAGCATTGGTCAGGTTTTGTTTCATACCCTTGTCCGCCGTCTGACCCAATCCGCCGACGGTTTTGGCCATATCGTCCAGTGTTTTCGCACTGGCCGGCGTTCCTGTGGCCGCGGGCGTCGTTATATTTGTCGTCGTGCCTGTCTCTTGCGCGCCGACAAATGCCGGCCAGGCCAGCAATACGGGCAATAAAAACATCCAGTATGACAAACGCATTACGCGTATATTATATCATAAATTGGGTTTGTAAAAAACAGATTATTTTATATAATAAGGACTATGAAGCGAATATTGGGCATAGACCCCGGGCTTTTGCACACCGGCTGGGCGGTCATAGAATCCGCCGGGTCCGAACGTCGATACGTCGCGTCGGGTGTTGTCTTGCCAAATGCCAAATCGCCCCTGCCCGAACGGCTGGCCGTTATATTTAACGAAATTTCAAAAATTTGCGACACTTGGTCGCCGGACGAATGCGCGATTGAAATCACGTTCGTTAATAAAAACCCGACCAGCACTCTGTTATTGGGCCATGCGCGTGCGGCGGCGATGTGCGCCGTCGGAACGAAAAACATCCCCGTTTATGAATACGAGCCGACGGTTATAAAAAAGGCAATCGCATGCGGCGGCCATGCGGACAAGGCCCAGGTTGCGGCCATGGTTAAAATTCTGATGCCGGCCGCGGCGCCAAAGACCGCGGACGAATCCGACGCGCTGGCCATTGCATTGTCGCATAGTAATATGTCCAGAACATTGAAAATGTAGGGGCGCGCACGCGCCCCTACGAAAAATCCCGCCATCGGCGGGATTTTTTATTTCTTGTTCTTTTCTTCGTAAAGTTTTTTGAAATCCACCGGCTGCATGGTGAACGGGGGAAATCCGGATTCCGCGGTCATGCGAGTGACCAGCGCGCGCACGTTCGGGAATATCAGCGTCGGAACATCGATAAGGGTGATTTTCTTTATATCGTCTTCTTTGGCCTTTTTGTCCAATTGGGCAAGTCCGGTAAAGGTGCATTCAATCATGAATATGGTTTTGTCACCCTCTTCCAATTTGGAATGCAATTTGATGATAAGGTCGGTCATGTACAGTCCGCCTTCGGCGCCCTTGACCTGTAAATCGACGTTGATTTCCATCTTTGCCTGGCCGTTTTCCTGTTTGAAAAACAATTCCGGCACGTTCGGGGATTCGAACGAGAAATCTTTCAAAAACTGTGAAATCATGTTAAAGTCTGCCATAATTTAATCCTTTGTTTAATTTGTGACTTTTGCTAATATAATACATAGGAATCTATTTTTCAAGGCCGGACCTTGAAAAAATTAATCAAAGGTACGCCAATTGAAAAGACTATTTCCGCTTTACGCTCTGTGTTCCATATTTCTACTTTCCGGATGTCCCGACACCGGCGGCGGGCGCTATCAGGGGTCCGACCCGCGGGACGCGTCGAAAATCCCGTCGCATTTTCAACCTGTGGGCTATAACGACCTGCCCGGCTGGCGGAACGACGACCATCGTTACGCGCTGCAAGCATTTCGGAATACCTGCAACGCCAAAGTGGATTACAGCGGCGCGGTCGTAATGGACCAGAAATTGCTGGATGAAAAATGCCGCATGCTGCCGCCGCAATCGGCCGGCAAGGAATCGGTGCGCGCATGGTTCGAATCGAACTTTCAACCCTATAAAGTGCGGGACCAGGGCGGAAATTCAAACGGCCTGTTTACGGGATACTATTCGCCGATAATAAAGGCGTGCCGCAAAAAGACGGACGAATGCAACGAACCCCTTATGGCACCGCCGTCCGACGGCCGGAATTTCAAGGGCATCCCGCGCAAGGAAATCGTATCGAAACAAATCGGAAAACCGCTGTATTGGGCGAACATAGTCGACGTCCAGAATATACAAATCCAAGGGTCCGGCAAGATAAGGCTTGAAAACGGCGAAGTGGTGAAACTGAACTTTGCCGGTGTCAACGACATGCCGTTCGGGTCGATTGGCGAATATCTGCGCACGCGGAATATAAAACCCGGCGGCGGATATTCCGCCGAAGCGGTGTGGGAACATTTGCGCAAACATCCATACTTGGCCCAGGAAGCCATCAACAGCAACCAGCGTTACGTGTATTTCAAGACCGCGACCGCGCACGACGTCATCGGCGCGATGAACGCGCCGCTTTCCAAAATCCGGTCCGTCGCGATGGATAATACTATATATTCGCTTGGCATGCCGGTTTATGTCGATACCAAACTTTCCGACGGAAAAAAATTCCAACGCCTGATGGTGGCCCAGGATACGGGCGGTGCGATACGCGGATGGATACGCGTGGACCTGTTCTTTGGCGAAGGTGAAGAGGCGTTCAGACATGCCCAGGGCCAGCATGCCCAGGGTGAAAAATATATATTAATGCCGAAACAATATGAATTTGTAAGACCAAATTAGGGCATAGGTCATAAGGCATAAGGCATATAAGTTTTGTTTTTGTGAAAATTATTTTCATCAATCGCAGACTATATATGCCCTATGCCTTATGCCTTATGACTTTTTATGAACAAACCTGTGGACCTTTCCAAAAGACTTTCCCGCCCGACATCGCTGGGCGGGGCCTTTGGCGGATTGCTGCGGGCGTTCGGGCGGGGCGCGTCGGATGCGGACCTGGCCGCGCGGTGGGCGGAAATAGTCGGCGCGGATATTGCAGCGGCGGCGGCGTTTTCCGGAATATCGAAAGCAAAGAATAATAGGACTCTGACCGTCAAATCAATAAATCCTGCCGGCGCGCTGACCCTTTCATATCACAAAGACGAAATTATAAAATCCGTGAATAAATATTTCGGATACGATGCGGTCGCGAAAATTATCATTAAAAAATAATCCGCCCCCCGGGGTCCCCGCACAATCATAGATTGGGCGGGGTGGGTCCATCGGGCGGATTTGTTTTACATATCGTGTTCTTTTTTGATAAAGCACATTTCCCACCAGATTGCCAAAGCCGGCATCAGGAACAGGATAACGCCCAATATCTTCCACATACCGAAGATATTCAGCATGTACATTTCAATACCCGCCGCGGTCTGGTTCGCCGCAAAATGATGCATCAGTCCGGTATAAAGCGGCGTCAGGCTTATCAGCCACACGACGAAAACCGCGATATAGTTGATAAGGAACGCGCGAAACAGAATGTTGCGCTTGCCCCGCATTTTCCAAAGTTTATATTGGACCATGTCCTTCATTTCTTTCGTATTCATATCTTTCATAATTTTTCCTTTTTGTTTTGCGCGGAACGGCCGCGTCCACGCAATTATATCACATCCGCATACCCTGTGTTAAAAGGCATGTTTTCTTAATTGGTTGGCGTAGGGGCGTATCCTCTCCCCTTGCGGGCCCGGTATCCTCTCCCCTTGCGACCTGCATCCTCTCCCCTTGCGGGAGAGGTGGCACCACTACAATTTATTTTAACCAAATTATTCTTAATAAAACAATCCAACAAACGCGTCCGTTTTAACCATGGCGACACAAAAGAAAAACTCTAACAAAACCAAATAACAGATTGTTTATAAACAAAAAACCGGACCATTCGGTCCGGTTTGCTATTCCTTGCGTATGGGATAGTCCCCCGCCATCAGATTTTCACGCACGACATGGTGCTTTACTTTCTTGGTGGATGTTTGCGGCAGCTCGTCCGTGGTGATAGCAAAATGCGTGACCCATTTGTAACTGGCCACTTTTTTGTTCATGGCGGCGACGGCCGCGGCCAGCTCTTTCATGGTCATACCCTCTTCCACCTGGAACACTCCGTACGCGACGGTCTTGCCCTTTACCCCGTGTTCGAACACCGCGACGTTTTTGACGCCCGGGATTTCGATAAACAGGCCTTCCAGTTCGTCCGGATACACGTTTTTGCCGGAATCCAGGACGATGATTTGCTTTTTCCGGCCCCGGAAATGCAGTTCGCCGTTCTTGTCCACAGACACCAAATCGCCCGTGTTAAAGAATCCGCGTTCGTCGAACGCTTCGGCGTTCGCGTCCGGGTTGTTCATATATCCGCCGAACACCTGGTGCCCGCGCAGCCACAGAACCCCGACCCCGTCCGCGTTCTTTTCGCGGATTTCGAATTCGTTGTTCGTGATTGTCCCGCCTATGGAGAACGGCTCGCGCGCCTCGCACGGATAGGATATGCAAATCGGCCCGACGGTTTCGGTAAGGCCGTATCCTTGGATAAAATTCAGACCCAGATTGGTATAGAAAGTCTCGACTTCCGGTTTTGTCGCGGCGCCGCCCGCGATAAGCAGACGGGCCCGCCCGCCGAACACTTCCAGAACCGGCCGCTGGATTCTGTCGACCAGCCAGCCCAGGCCGCCGGCCCGCAAAACCTTGTTGTATTTCAAGACGACGCGCGCGACGTCCCAAACTTTCTTTTGTTTCATTCCGTCGATGATTTTCGCGCGGAACAATTCGAACACGCGCGGCACGGCCGGAATGATGTGCGGACGGAAAGTCTTGAAATCTTCCAGAATGTCTTTGGGACTGACCGTCGGCTGCAGCAATACGCCCGCGCCGTAATTCAGCGTGGCGCACATCCCGATTGCGAATCCGAATATATGGTACAGCGGCAGGAACCCGTAAAGGATGTCGCCGTTGCCGATGAATTCCTTCATATCAATCAAAGACGCCGCGCATTCGGTCAGGTTATAGTGCGACAAAGGAACAATTTTCGGAATACCCGTCGAACCGGACGTGAACGACAGGGTCGCGATGTCCAAAGATTCAACCGGCGCGGGTTTCAAATCCGGGTCTGCGGGACCATCTTTTGCCTGTATATCGTAAAACTTGAAATCCGCGGCTTTGTAGAAAAAGGATTTTTCCGCGACGACCAGGTGACAGTCGGTAAGACGCGCCATATTGTCGTATTCAAACGGGGTCAGATTGGTGTCCAGTTGCAGGACCTTGCCGCCCAGATACCATACCGCAAACATGGTCAGCGGATATTCCATAATATTGTGCGACAGGATTCCGATTACGTCGCCCGGCTTTACGCCGATGGCGGCCAGGGATCCTGCGCGCTGTTTAACCATTCCCACGAAATCGCGGTATTTGATTCCTTCGCGGACGATAAAGATATCGTCCGGCCAAGTCTGCGCCGTTTTTTCAAGCAGCTTGTACATATTCATTTCTAAAAACCTTGTTGTTTTTATATTGGACGAGGGCTATTATAATAAACGAAAAATCAAAGGGCAAATAAAAAAATGAAGATTTTATCCATAAACATCAATTCCATCCGGGCGCATGCCGAAGGCTTTCTGGATTCCCTGCGGGCGATTAATCCGGATACCGTAATTGTCCAAGAAACCAAAGTCGAAGACCACGCGTTTCCGCACATACTGTTCGAACACCTGGGATATAATGTAAAGACTTTCGGCCAGAAATCCTGGAACGGGGTCGCCGTGTTTTCCAAGCATTCGATGGAGGACGTTACGCGCGGCCTGCCGGGGTTTGCGGACCCATCCGCCAGAATGATGGAATGCGTGATTGACGGGCGCGTGCGCCTGATAAACGTATATATGCCGAACGGGGAAAGCATGGATAGTCCGAAATTTCCGGTAAAAATCGACTGGATGCATCATTTTACAAAACATATCGCGCCGCTGCTTGATTCCGAAGAGCCTGTGATAATCGGCGGCGATTTCAATGTCGCGATACAGGACCGCGATATATGGAATCCGAAACAATACGAAGGTTCGTCGATTTCCGCCCCGGCCGCCCGGGAAATTATGGCCGGCTGGCTTGGTGGTTATAACTCCCCCCTTGGGGGGAGTCGACGCGACAGCGTCGGCGGGGGGACAAACACCGGCTGGCTTGACTGTTACCGTCACTTTAACCCGGACACGGAATCCCCGTGGACATGGATAGGATACCGCGGCGGCTCTATTGAAAAGGACCATGGTCTGCGCCTGGATTATTTTCTGGCGAACCGCGCGGCGCGGCATTTAATAAAGGGCTGTCATATAGACATGACGCCGCGCACTGTCCCGAAACCGACCGACCACTGCGGCCTGGTTTTGGAATTGAAATAAAAACGGGCTTTGGGCCCGTTTTATTTTTCAATATTAGTGGTGTTATATCCCCTTACCAATAGTACCGCCGCCATAAAAAAGGACCGGATAATTCCGGCCTTTTATATTACGTCTGGCCTGTCGGCGAACCGGAACACGTCTCGGTGCTGGCGTCATAACCCCACGCGCACGATGGGAAACACTTGTTA